>JAKSRF010000051.1 GCA_024403755.1 Clostridia bacterium | reverse complement strand
TGTCGCATTGAAGTATGGGGTCACTTTTGATCAGATGATGAATCTTTAAGGCACAACGGCTATATGCCGGTAATATGTTTAAATAAAAATTGCTCCGAATCGGTGATTAGATCCGGAGCAGTTTTTTGTCAGTTTCCTATTTGCTTTTAGGCTGCAATATCAAAGTAACCGTTTACATCTCTCCACAAAAGATACTGAAGAAGGAGAGTCGCATCAGCCTGATTAACTTTTTTGTCCTGGTTTATGTCCATCTCGGGTGCATAACCAAAATTACCGAAAATCGAAACAGGAGCGACGTAGCGTCCTTCGAATTCTAACCCGGTACGATGACGTTCTTCGTAAGTAGCCATATCTATTCTAGTGATATATCTGAGCATATAGTTGGCATCAGCCTGATTAATATGGCCATTCAGATTTGCATCACCTATTCTGGTGGATGAAGGAATTACTCCCACAATGCCATCACAGTATGTACCAATGTATCTGAACTTGTCAGGTTTTGTTACATTAGTTACTGCTGAGCTGGATATACTTGTTGTGCCAATGATTGTTGCAGCAAGAATAAGTGAAGCTACAACTTTTGATAATACTTTTTTCATTCTCATACCTCCTGATTATGCGGTGGAATTAACACTTAAGCTGCTGCTGAGTAAATACAAAAGCAAGCCGAAATATTAAGCCAAGAACAAATATATCACTAGAGTAATATATGTACAAGTTTCTTGATAATATTAAACCGTTTATGTTTTTGAAGTGGTATTTATACACTGCAAAACATGTTGTTATGGCTGAGAACGCCTGTATATCGCCTTGGCTGCAGGCGCATGGTATAATTGTCTTATGATGTTGTGCTTGTTAAAGTTAGTTGACATTAGGTGTTTTTGTTAACAGGCGTGACTTTATTTGGGAGGGATAGATATGAAAAGTTTTAAAAAGGTGTTGGCAGCAGCACTTGTTGCTTCGATGCTGTTCTCATTAACTGCTTGCGGTAAGAAGGTAGTTAAGATTGATGAAGATGACTTCTCAGATGCTCTGGAAGATACGATCGATTGGGAAGAGGGCAGAGAATTTGGCATCATAAAGGACACAACGGTAATTGCAACAACATACGATGAAGCTGATTCTTATGAGTACGATGCTGATATTTATATCAACGGAATGGATTATGGCCTCACAGACTATTCTGTTTATGTTCAGTATGTAATCTTCGATGATGAAGATGATGCCAATGATTATTTCTATTGTTACTACGAGGCTTACGCTGAAGATAACAAGGATGTTTCCAAGAAGTACACTGAAGGTGAATCCGGATACTTCATCGATGTTAATGTTGATGATGGCTTCCACGCATTTTACTATGCAGAAGATATGGTGTTCGAGATCAGGGCTTTTGACGAAGCCAGTGCAAAGGCTGTCAGAGGTATGCTTAACGATTTTGGGTTCCCGACAAAGTAATTGTTAATAGACATTAGTTTCATCTGATATTCGGAAAGGATGCGAAGAATATGAAGAAGAAAGTATGGTTTGCGCCGTTAATTGTTCTGGTTTCCAGCATCGTTCTGGCAGTTAGTGTTTTTGGCCTTGCGACAGTATGGGCCAGAGGGCAGATAAAAAAAGAGCACAAAGTTCCCGAGAAATTCATAGATGCAGATAATTCAGGAAAACTTTACGAGAGAGTTTCATTTCAGCTGGAGGATGGAAGATATATAGTTATTACCGACTTTGATAATTCGGATGTATTAGCATTTATCAGCGATGAAGATAACATCGAAATTGAGTTTGCAAAGAATAGTTATAATCCGGTTTCGTATTTCAACGACGACTATGAAACTATGGATATTGCCCAGGAATATTTTGAATACATGGAGTATTCACTTTATGGCGATGAATCTGCTGAAGTTATCACCGATATTTCTGAGATTAATCCGGAAAGCAGCTATACCAGTCCCGAAGAATACGGAACACAAAGAGGAAGTGTCCTTATCAGCCAATATGAAGACATGAAGGCAATAAAGGCATACGACTTCAACAGTTCCTACCTTGGATTTGAGAATCCACTTGTAGCAAATGGTGCGGCATTAGGCGGGGTAGCTGTTGGAGTTGGTGCAATTCTCTTGGCATTTGTAATTGTTGTTGTAGGTATCTTATCTGCGCTGATTACTCTGATTGTTAATCTTTGTATAAATGCTTCAACGAAGAAGAAAGCACAACAAGCCGGTATGGGAGGCTAATCGCCAGGGGAGCGTTTACAGCTCATCGATAATCTTCTTAGCCTGACGTAAAACAGGCAGTTCTCTGTTGGCTACAAGCCGGCCTAATCTTGTAGCGGCTTTATCTTCGTATTCTCTGACTGCTTCTTCGTAGGAGAGTTTTAAGGTGGATAAATGGAAGTCATTAATCTCATCTTCGGTCAGATTCTTATCTCCGAATGATTCCGCCTTGCATAAGAAATAGTTATTTATGTTATGTCTGTGGATTAGATTGTAGTAATCACTTACCACTCCGATTTTGCAAATTACCTGTACTTTTGCTCCTAATTCTTCCTGTAATTCTCTTTGGATTGCGGTTACCAAATCTTCATCCTTTTCAACACCGCCACCTGCAGTTTCAATCAATGTGGCTTTGCCAAAATCGTCGTCTCGTTCTGCTCTTACAAAGTAGAAATTGTTATTCTTGTCATAGACTATTGCTCTGGCGATATTCCTGTCGTGGTCTATATAGTCGAGTTCCCACTCGTTATCCTGTAAATTCAATCTAAGTTCTGTATTCATTATTCAGTCTCCTGTTTAGAACAATTCGTCCAATAAAATGTAGTAACTGTATTTGTGGCTGTCAAATTCTATTCCTAATTTATCGAGCAGCATTTGCGGTTTAAAATCAAAGATTCTTTTGCCATCTCTATATCTGCCGCTGAAGTTATGCTCAAGACTTCTTAGCGCTATCGCGACATCCTGCCATCTGTCAGCCGGTCCCATTTTCCCGAGATCGATAAAGCCGTTTATTCTGTTTCCGCTGACAAGAATATTCGGAAGGGAATAATCTCCATGTGTAAATACGATATCTTCTTCGGGCTGATTGTCCTGAAGCCATCTGAGTAGTTCTTCCGGACCGGCAAATCCGTTCGGACCGAAGGTCTCAGGTTCGGCGTTTTCTATATCAACCAATCCGTTCATAACATTATATTCTGCTTCTTTTAACCTCTCGGAAAGTCTGCTGCTATTGTGAGGGCAGTCTTTTATATCTACTTCCCACAATTGTTTCAGGCCGTCTGCGGCAATTTGGATTAGCGTCTCCGGCTGATGCAAATACGAATCATCGCAAAGCATCTTGCCTTCTATTCTTGTCGAAAGTGTGTAAGCAGTGCCTTTCGAGATACAATAAGCCGGTATTTCCGGTATTGGTATTTTCTTGCCAAGCCACTTCGTCATAGCAAATTCATTGTCGTTTTCTTTGCTGTAGGGCCGGATTTTTAAGACGAATTTATCATAAATACGCACTTCTGAATCCGACATGCCGATATCATTAAGTTCATACCTGTCTGTATTTACTATTGCTTGGATATCAGTAGGAATAGTGTATCTGGAAGTGTCCATATCTCTCCTAAGGTGATAGTTTTCATGTGAACGTGTTATTATTATAATTCAGATGTTAAAATGACAAAGGAAATTAATAAGGGATTTTTTCAGAGGTAAGATATGGCGTTAATACCGGCATTGTTTCTGTCTATGTTTTTCTTAATCGTTGCGGCGATTATTATAGGGACGATAATTCTGATAGGTAAGGGTGGCTTGTCCATGATGGCATCAAGAATGAAGCTCAAGTCGTGGGGCTTACTATGGATTCCGTTCGTCGGTTCCTGGTACGATGGCATGATGACAGGGTACTTCCTTGGGAACAGGCGCAAGAGATTCGGAGGACTTTTCCTGGGAATCAGACTTTTGGAACTTGCTATGTATGTTGTAATTCTCATAATACCTATGGGAGGACCGGAGAACTATGCCGATGATTACGCAGGTATTGCCTGGCTGCTGATTATAGTAGTCGGCGAGCTTATTATAAGATTGGTGAAAATCTTTGCGATGCTTAAGGCTGATGTGAATGCTGCAGTGGTAACAATAGTAGGTCTTTTGTGCCCCGAGTTCTGGGGGTATGCAACTTACTCCAAGGTTCCTAAGCTGCAGGAGAAGGTTTCCGCTAACGTTAATCAGACAGCTGAGTCTGTATCAAATTTATAAGGGAGCAGGATATATATGGAACAGATAGTTAAACTTCATAAATCAAAAAAGACAGCGGGAATCATAATGCTTGTAGGAGGCGGCCTGGCGGTGATTCCATTTATATTGCTGATGCTTTACCTGGTTGTGTACCTGATTATTTTACTGTGTACTTTCTGGACAGGAGCCGTGCCTGAGTCGATTATATCGATGGATCAGGGTGTCTTTATGGCTTTGTTCTCGGTGGCTGTCGGAGGTCCATTGTTGTTTTATGGCGGCTTGTTTTTGGGAGATGCAGTTCATTTGAAAAAAATCATAAAGAACGGAACTGTAGATAAGAGAGATCACAAAAAATACAGAGGAAGATTTATTGTTCAGACAATAGGCTATCTGTTAATAATGATGTTCTTTGCCGAATTTATGTTGTTCCTTACGGATGTCGTGGGAATAGATTTGTCAGACAGCACATTAGTAAATGATATTATCCTGTTGACGCTTACTGCCGCCGTAAGTTTGTGCCATTTTATACCGTCTGTTAAGCATGTTAAAATGCTGAAAAGCAAAGTGGTTGGCTGATTGTATTTACGTAAAATATTGTAACTATAGCGGGATAGATATGAAGAAGAAAAGAGTATGGCCGGCGCCTTTAATTATTTTAATATCAGGTTTTGTCTTGGCGTCATTGGTTTTTGTGGGTTCAATTGAGTTGTCCGGTAAGCAGATGAATAAAGAACATGTAGTTTCCAGGAAATTTGCAAATGCCGATAATTCCGGACGTTTTTACGACGAAGGTACATTTCAGCTTGAGGATGGACGATATATAGCTGTTGTCAGTAATGAATATTCTGAAATAGTAGCGTTTGTCAGTGATGAAAATAATTTTGATATCGGATATTCGACGGACGATTTGGATGCAGTCTCATACTATAACGATGACTATGAGATTATGGACATTTCTCAGGAATATCTTGAATATATGGAATATACGCGTCTTGACTCTAACGCACCAGTAGTTGTTCGTGATATTTCAGATGTACAATCGGCAGGCAGTTATTCCAGTGAAGCGATTAAATACGAAGTCGTAAGAGGAAGCAGCATCATGGGCCATTATGAAGCCATGAAGAGAATTAAGGTTTACGACTATAGCAGTGCTTACCTTGGATTTGAAGATTCGTTTTCAATAAACAGCAACATAATCGGCGGAGTATTAGTTGAGGTTCTTGCGTATTTCTTTGCAATCGCAATTGCTTACGTAACCCTGATTGCTGCCTTTGTTGTTTTGAGTATTAAGCTTGAACCTAAAGTTCAAACAACTTGCAGTTAGGAATACCTTCGCTCCAAAACTGACTTATCGGTCTCTTCTTGCGCTGACATACTATGCTTGAGTTCATGGCACCATGTCCTACTATGAGTACGTCTTTGCCGTCTGCAAGAAGCGGATCGACAACTTCTTCGAGGAATTCTCCTGTTCTTGCAAAAAGCTGTTCAAAGCTTTCTGCACCTTCTAATGCTTCCTTATAGTTCTCGGGAGACTGGAAAATCACGTTAACCGGACAATCGGGAATGGAAAAACTGTTCTCTATGCCCTCATATATTCCGAATGACATTTCTACCAGTCTGTCGTCATAGTGAATCGGTACATCCCGGCCCTTAAGCAGTATTTCTGCTGTCTGCTTTGCTCTTGTTAACGGGGAGCAGAAACATATATCGAAATGAATATCGGCATACTCTACAGCTGCGGCTTCTGCCATGCTTATGCCTTCGTCATTAAGCGGTATATCCGTTCTGCCCTGAAGCTTATGCAGAGCATTCCAGTCTGTCTTTCCATGGCGCATTATATATAACATAATTCCCCTTCATTCGTGCTATAAAAGCTACATTTATCGTCTGCATATATTTTTACACATTTGTTGGTTGTTATATACTGTGTTAAGTGGAAAAAATAGTTAGGGAATAATGTGAATAAGATGTTTGAGATTATCGTCGGGCATGCGTGGGCAGTGATAACAATACTGCTGGTTCTTACCATTGGAACGCCGATTCTGACTGTCGTTATAGTATCTTTGCAGAACATGATCAAAAAGCCGTATCACGAGTATTCGGACGGAGGTGATACGCTTATAATCTATTTTTGTCAGAAATACGGATTTGTTCCCCACACTTTTGTAAAAAAGGATGGGAAATGGAAGCGTAATAATCCATTGTTCGATGTTTTGATTATTCTTGCAGTGTACGTGCTGATAGTACTGATTATGGATATTTGCCTTTATCGGAACGGTTTTGCTATTAAAGAAATCATTGCCATCACGGCAATCTGCCTGCTGACAATAGGAATTCCCATTATAAGCATAGATATATCTAGGAACATAATGCTTAGAAGGTATATTAAAAAGAACGGTTTGTGAGTCTGAAATAAACATTAGTATATCAGGGAAAATGAGGATTTATAGGATGTAATTTGCAACAACAACTATTGTCCTGCATATTTTTGTCTATGTATAATTATGTTGAAACTGCAATTGTAGGAGGGATAGGATATGAGATATATTGAGGGGTATCACGGAATTTTCCGTGATAATAATGTCAGGCCTACAACTTGGGAGCTTGCCCAATACCGCAAGGATTTCTACGATGAGCATCCGGATGCTCCAAGGCTGGAGACAAATCAGTTCTTCAGTTTTTGGGCAGTTCTAATCGGAGTTCTTGTTCTGGTATCAGGATGTATAGCCGATAATGGCTGTCTGGCAATGGTCGGAATAAGCGGAGCAGTGTTATTTATTGCACTTAAGTATATTGTTCTGTTCAATAAGGGGAATTATCCGAAGGAAGAAAAAAGCAGCATGATTCTTCCTGTTGCCGCTCTCGGAGCTTCGCTTTTAATTTTTGTTTATAATGTGCTTCGCCTCATTAACATAATTCCGGCATCAAAGCTTGGAGATGACCTTGTGGCAGCGACTTCGGTTGCCTGGGTTGGATGCGTAACTGTGCTTATGCAGCTTTTTTATGCCGTTAAGATGCTTGTTAGGTGCAGAGCAAAGACAGAAGGAATACTTATCGGCTATTCGGATTACGAGTCTACAACAAGTTCGAGCCACAGTCATGCTACACATCGAGTTGTAGCTTCAAACTACGTATACTCCTTTGATGCAGATGGCGAGGAGTATATAGTTCTACCCCGTTCCGGCTCGATAAACGATATCTTCAAGCGAGACCTCGGTTCGTCTCATGTAATCAAATATGATCCCAATAATCCCGAATTCTGCATGGTTAAGCATTTCGAGCTTAAGGCTATTATTTTTGCTCTTATTGCCGGTTTGATTTGCGGATGGTTTTCGGTGAATGAGTTTTCATCAATCGTTAAATATGATCTGAATGATCCGTATGGAAAGAACCTGGCTACTATGCCGGCTATAATTGTTATTGATGATGATGGTGTTGTTCGTTCTTTGGACGATCAGCCTGTCGACGAGACGACTGTTGAAGAGACTTCGGTAACTCCTGAGCCCACACCCATACCGCTTTATTCAGACGAGTGGATAAGCTCGGTTTACGATACTGACGATTACGTTTGTTATGTTTATCCTGTAGTTTCTGTAGAAGGTGATAATGCCTATATGGGTACTGTTCCGGGTCTATACAGCAGATTTGTTCCACTTGATAATCTGGAAGTCGGTGATGAGATTCTGTTTATTAACTTCCGTGGAACATATGCCTACTTCAAGCTCAACGAAGGTGAGGCGTATACCGGTTCTCATACTCCGGAAGAGATGGGCTGGGTTGCTGAGGACGGCAGGTTTATCTTTGGTGAGGATTATATAGACTTCTACTATGGTGATGGATATGAGATTTGTACTTACACTGTTCAGGGACAGGAAGGAAATGATTATCTGATTGGCTGTGACGAGTACTCCTACGTTTTTAATGAAAGCTATATCGAAGATTTCTCTCATTGGAATATGGAAACAGGACATGTGTACTATGCTGCCAGAAATGATCAGACTGTCTTTATTGTGGATAGTGATTTATTTGTTCTGCCTTAAGTTTTTGTATAAGGAAGTTCATTTATGAGAATGTATTTTTAGGAGAGAATACTGTCGATTCTTGATAGTTACGATATATACGATGAGGACGGAAGAACACTATTTACAGTAAAAGGTAAGTGGGGGTTATCGCACCGATTTGCAATTATCGTATAACGAGACAGCGAATTCTCATAACGGCGTTTATTATAATGAAGAACTGGCAATAGTGGTTGTTGTCATTTATATCAGCGTTTAAGTTTTGTAGCAGTCTGGTATATAAACAGGGGGAAATGATATGGGTTTGTTTTTTAAGAAAGAGAAGCTGGGGTACAAAAAAGAGAAACTCACTCCGGCAAAGATCAAAAATAGTGTTGCAACTTCCAAATTGGTAGGTTACAAATTCACACTTCCAAGGAATTTCGTATTCGAAGATATACAGAAGTATAATGCCAAGTATGATTACAGTATTACTGAATTTAGTGCGTTGAACGCCGAGACATTAACAAGAATAGGTGTTCTATTAACAGAACCGAATACAGATCAGGTCAAAGAGATGTTACCTAATTGGAGCAGACTTGAACCTGTAATTGCTTCATCTATTCTCAAGAAAATGTATCAGGACGTTAGAGAAACAGATATAGTTCAGAGAGAATTTATGGGGCTTCCTTGCTATCACTACAAGGGATATCTTCAGGAGCGCCCCTCTTTCAATGGCATTCCACGCTGCAGAGAATGCTATATGTATCTCGCACCTTATATGAATGTCACTTTCTTTGTAGTGACAACTGATGAACACGAATTCGAGACGACAGATTTATTCAGATCTTTTGAAGACACCAAGCTTAAGATGTAAGAAAAACTCTAAATTTTGATGATGTACCTTTGTATTAATTCTTTATAAGTCTCACTGTAAGATTCGGAAGCAAGTTCACCATTACAATTCTTTATCACATTCGCAGATGCAATATTACACTTGTCACAAGTGATGATTACCTCCTTAAAAGCAAGTGTTCTATATACATCTAAAGCAGCTGTTAACATATCTGTTGCATAGTGTTTCCTGCGTTCAGTCGGTCTGATCCCATATCCGATGTGACCGCCTTCGGCGCGCAGAAAGTCATTCAACGCCAATCGAAGATTAACCATTCCGACAATTTTATCGTCTTCTTCGCGGACATAGAAGTAAGTCAAAGCCGGTACTCTGGGTTGCACAATGTTGGCAACATCCATATCATTTAGAACTTTATTCAACCACTCTTCGTAAGTGGATTCCCTTAAGTATCTGTCAAGCGATCCGCTTCCGTTTATCTCTGAGTTATATTCGTAGAATTCGTTGATGAATTCTATGGCTTTTTCCTTGTAATTCAGATTGGGGAATACAAGCTTCATTGGTAAAACCTCCTATATCCCGATACATCAAATCATATCCTATGTAATTATAGAATAGTTTTCCACAACTAAACGCATAAAAAGTTCAAGCCATATGCGAAAGTCTAGCGCATACGCTGTATTCACAAGCCTTTCGCAATTCTGGCAGAATTGTACATAAAGAAAAATACGAGTTATAATCAATTATCTAAAGAAAAGCAGGAGTAGTTTATGAAGAAGACAAAGAAAGCAGCACTGATAGCAGCAACTTTCGCAGTAGCTCTTAATATAAACGCTTGTGTTTATGGCCCGGCGGGAGTACAAGAGGTTGATAGCAGTGAGACAACAGCTGTTGTTGAAACTGAAAAGGAGCCAGAAGAAACAGAAGAAGTGACTGAAGAGGAGACTGAAGAGGAGACTGAAGCCACTTTAATTAAGGAATTCGATCCTTCTGCCCAGGAAGAGGTTTGTGTTTACGGACCTCCTGCAACTTTTGATGAATAAACCTATTTCTTTTTATGCTTGATGTACAAAACAAGATAAATCATATGACGCAACTTAAGGAATACAGAGAGTCACTCTGGACTAATCCCAGATTGCGTCATTTATTTTTGGAACTGACTATGCGCTGCAATGAGAACTGCATTCATTGTGGTAGTCGTTGTGGCGAGATTAATTCTGAAGAACTTTCATTAGAGAATTATAAAAAGCTGTTAACCCAGGTTAAAGCCGATCTTGGTACATCAGATAAAATGCTGTGCATTACCGGCGGAGAGCCTTTGTTGCGTAAAGATTTCTTCGAGATAATGTCTTTTGCAAATAGTCTTGGATTTAACTGGGGAATGACGTCTAACGCTACGTTAATTACACCTGAAGTAGCTCACAAACTCCGTGAGGCAGGGATGAAAACTATCTCTGTTAGTATTGATGGGATTCGTGAAACTCATGATGCCTTTAGACGTTCTCCGGGTGGATTTGATCGTGCCATGGCAGGCATTAATAATCTCATCGATGAAGGTGGTTTTCAGTCGATTCAAGTAACGACTGTTGTTACTCACGAATCTATTAAAGAATTAGATGAGCTGTTCCTAATCTTTGACAAGATGGATATCGATTCTTGGAGAGTAATAGGCATAGAGCCTATGGGTAGAGCAAAAGATCATCCGGAACTCTTACTTACACCGGAGGATCAAAAGTATTTATTCGAATTTATACGTAATAAAAGAATCTCAGGAGAGCCTGTGCTTTACGGTTGCAGTCACTATCTGGGACTTGAGTATGAACGTGAAGTCCGTGACTGGTATTTTAACTGTACGGCCGGAATTTATACTGCAAGTATAACTGCTTCTGGCGATATTATCGCTTGTCTTGATATCGAGAGAAGACCTGAATTTGTTCAGGGTAATGTTTTGAAAGATAATTTCGCAGACGTATGGAAGAATGGTTTTAAATGCTTCCGTCGTAATCTGTCTGACGATAACGAAGAGTGTTCTTCTTGTGCTCATAAAGATTTTTGTCGAGGCGGCTCTTATCACAGTTGGAATTTTGATGAGAATAAGCCTGAGATTTGTTTTAAAGGAGTGCTGTTCGACTGATTATGAAGGAATAGTACATAAAGATAAGAGGAGCATTACTATTGCTATGTTCCCATAACTGAATATTTTTTCTGTTCTTGCAGTATTCCTGAATGAATTTTTGCAGTTTCGGATGAATTGATTTTGAAACTCTTGTGAAAATATATTATGCTACGTAGAGTTAAAAACATTTATGTGAAGTCAATAATCGGGGATATTTGGATGAGAAAAGTAATGACCAGCAATTTAACTAAATCACGCAAGAATTCCCCTACTTCAAGGAGTGAGTATGTAGTCTTCGGGCTAAACGTATCTATAATCGAGCGAGTAAGCAGGGGATGAATTGCAAGGGAAACATATTTGGCCGCCATCTCAGATTTAGGCAGGCTGTAACTTGAAGAAGATTCTATCGAGAACTACGATATGTTCGATTAATGCTGATTGAAGCAGTTCATTCTTAAACCGAGGTATTCATTAATATGCATTTCTGCGCCATAGGTTGTGCCGTCAGGTGCGACAACAACTACTAATTCAGTTGTGTAATGCCCTTCCATGTCTGTATAAGAATAGAACTCGCATCCGTCTTCTAAGGTAACTTCAGACTGAAGATAGTAATTACTAGTATCTGGGTATGAAGTTTCTAATGGATAAACAACAAATCTGTCATATCCATCATTCGTAACAAAGCCAATTTCTTTTCTGTCCCAGTCGATTAGTATAGTGTCATGAATGAAAATTTCTTCATCAAATCTCTTGCCATAATCGCTGAGGTTATACTGAATTCTCTCTTCAGAACGCTTATACATGGCAACTGCTCTTTGATGGCTGAAAGCATCTTTGATCTGATACTCAAAAATATTCCACATTAATATACCAAGAGTAATAACAGAGAGGGAAACAACCGCGATTACGAATGGCTTTTTTGGTAATGTCTTTGTGTTGTCCTTCTTAATTCTTGCTCTATCAAGTAAGTGATAGATTAATACACCAATTTGAATAATCGCGCATACAGGGATAATTCCTGTGTAGCACAACAAAAAGCCATACAATAAGAATGCGGTCTTAAATCCTTCGAATCCATAATTTGAACCGAAGAAGTTAATTCCGAAGAAGAAGGAGAAAGTAGAAGCTCCAATTAATAAAACATATGGTACGAATGTTAGTATAAACAATATTTTTAAAATCTTATTTTTCTTAGACATAGAAGTTTCCTCCTTTTGCTTAATCACAATATACCATAAGAAAAATTTACTTTGAATATCAAAGTATTATTTGCACCAAATATACCACAATAAAGTTGAATGACCCACCCAAAATGATGCATCGTTCAACTAAAAAGCCTTATTAATTGCAGTTATCGAAAAAATGTGCGTGACGATTCTACCTTTTAGGCTAGAGGTTGAAGTATTGGGAATTGAATGGTAAGATTGCTGACACAACAAAAGTGAAAGGGGCGCAAAAATGGGCTGGTGCAACATTAACATTTGCTGGCTTAAAGGTTACATCGCAGCATGCGATGGGGTTACTGCGCC
>JAKSRF010000050.1 GCA_024403755.1 Clostridia bacterium | reverse complement strand
GCAATTCTACGGGAATTCTTGGTTGTAAAACAGGAAATTCCCGAGATTCGGTCACGCTTTTTGATAAAAACTGTAATTTCACGGGAATTCTTGATCATAGAACAGAAAATTCCCGAGATTCAGTCACGTTTTCTGATAAAACCTTCAATTCTACGGGAATTTTGTAATATAAATCCACTTTCCAAGAAAATGTGAAGAGTTACATCTATAATTTTGTTAAGAGTACGTTTACTTGAGTATGATTGGAAGAATGACACAAAAAAAGAACCACAATCATTTTGATTATGGTTCTTTGGAGCCGATTGCGAGACTCGAACTCGCGACCTGCTGATTACAAATCAGCTGCTCTACCAACTGAGCTAAGTCGGCATTTCCTTTACGCGAGAATTATTATACTAACACATGTATTTTTTGTCAATATGATTTTTTGTTTTTTGATATTTTTTTTTATGAAGAATATATGCAGGGGCTGACGGTTATGCTTTATACTTAAAATAAAGTGGCAAGACGCGGCGTATAAGCTGCGCCGGATAATCGCCGTGCCGCCGTGCCGCCGTGCCGCTGTCACTGCACCGTCACGCTGCCGCCGTGCTGCCGCCGCGTCTGTTACCACCTTTTCGAACTTAAGCTAATTAATCAGGATTTCTGAATAAATTATTCTCGGTTCTTAAGAGAAGTCGCAAGAGTTATCTTGCGTATGTCCTTAACCTGCAGAGAATTGATTGCGTAATATGATATTATGCCTATGATAATTATTGCAGCATATACCCAGTAAGGGAGATAGAAATCCAAATAGCCTTCGATTTGGCTTGATAGGAAGATAAGTGTAAATTTAAACATGAGCGCTTCGATAGGAAGACATACTATAAGAGATAGAATGATAACTATAGATGTGGTTCTTAAATATACCCGTCTTATTTCATTGTCCCTATAACCGAATACCTTCATATAGGATATTGTGAGTGAATTCCTGTCGATAACAACCTTTGTCAGAATGTACATCAGAATCATATATACGATTACTGAGAAGATATTTACAAACGTGATAACCGTTGAGAAAGAATCAAGCATTTGGTTTGAAGCACCGAGATAGTCTGAACGGGATATTTTCTTTATCAGCAGAGAGCTGTCTATGTTAATAGCTTTGGAAGATATCAGACAGTTGTAGTAGTCATCTCCTGCTTCGATTATACGGTTCAGTTCGATTTGCGGCATAAATACAGCCATGGCGGCTTCATATGAGTATATTTTGCCGACTTTAAAATCATATTCTTTATCGCGACTGTTATCTTTTAATACTATTGAATCGCCGACATTGAGATTTAATTTCTTAGCAAAGGCCGAGGATACTGTGATTGTGTCCGAATCATCATATGAATCGGTAGCGGGTAAGGCACCTTCAAAGAAGGTACTGTTGTTATCTAACCCCATAAGTGTTATCGAGATATCCTTTTGACCGAGTGCGAACCAAGTTTTCATCTCGTAAGTTGTGATACTGTCAATTCCCTTTTCGAGAGGGAGAGAAGAAGGAGCTTTAAGGATGTACATGTACTCATAAGGCAGAGAGGCGTCGATTACAGTTGTATAGTGATCCATCAGCGGTTTAATTCCTATGCCGAACATGAGAAGAAAGCTTGCCAGAAAAACACCGACAAACAGAATAATATAGCTGCCTTTATTTTTGAGAATTACACGAATTCTCCAGCGGTTAATGAAGGATATATCAGGAAGCTTTCCTGCATTTTTACTTTTGTTTTTCTTCAGACGATTCTGAAGGAAAGCAAGCGGCTTGAGTGAGAGCTTTCTTCTGAGCATAAGGTAATTTATGAGGAGCATTAACACTATCGGAATTATGGTCGTCGATATGAATGCCCAAAGAGAGAATTTATGTTCAATTCTGCCTATACTGTATGTAGTGTAATAAAGATTCTCGAAAGGCTTAATCATCAGCGTATAACCGAGAAGATTACCTATAATTGAGCCGACTGCAGCAATAATCAATGTCGGTGTAAGATAGTGCCTGATGATTTCCTTTTTGTTGTAGCCTGATGCAAGAAGTGTTCCGATAATAACCGCTTCCTGTTCGATTTTATTGTTGGTGAGAACTGCAAATATAAATGCAATCAATGCAACAAGCATATACACAAAAACCACCATAAACGGACCATCTGTGCCGATATCCATTTTGAGAAAAGTAATGCTTTGATTTTGCTCTGCGGTTATAAAAGAATTAATATCGTTACCCGCCGTTAATAACTCTTTTTGTATGCTGACTGCCGATTCTGCTTTTGCTTTATCAGACAAATCACGCTCGCTGTAACGATAACTGTAGCGATATGTTACAGAATCCGAATTCATCGCATTAAATTGTTCTTCAGTAATGACCGATACACAGAAATGCGCCGTGTTCATGACGAGATCGGTATTGTTCATGAACAGTGAAGAATAATCCGGAAGGGCCACCGTACCGCATACGGTAAAGTCTGTGCCGCACAGTGTGATTTTGTCGCCGATTTTTATTCCTTTTCCTCTTGCGAAAACATGATCTAAGGCTATCTCGTTATTACCGGACGGAAGTCTTCCTTCGAAAACCGATGGTATATCGATATCGGTGCGCTCATTGAATATGAGAATCTTTGTATCCTTCTCATATGAAGTGTCAGTTAAGTAGAAGTTCTCCTTAACTTCTATATCGTTATCTGCGAAGTAATTGATATTATCCGGCAGTTTGTTGCTTATCTCGAAGAAGCCGTCCTCAAGAATGTTGTCATCTTCTATATTGTTAAGGTAGTCAGTAGCTCCGTTTAGTGCTGATTGAAATGCGGAGCCTACAGAGATTGTGCAGATAAGTATGAGAACCATTCCGAGATACTTAACGAAGTTTCTCTTTAAATCTCTCGGAATGCGTTTGATGAGAGGACATCTTAATGATTTTGTCATAAGCGTTACCTCCTTTTACCATTCAAGGGCCTTAGCTGAGATTTTGGTCTCATTTGTGATATCTTTTACGATTTTTCCGTCACGAAGCTTAAGAATTCTGTCAGCCATAGAGCCTATTGCCTGATTATGTGTGACGATAACAATTGTGTTTTTATATCTTTTGTTTATTTTCTCGATTAACTCAAGAATTTCCTTTGAAGTTTTGTAGTCAAGTGCACCTGTAGGTTCATCGCAAAGCAGAAGCTTCGGATTCTTTACCAGAGCTCTTCCGATGGCACATCTTTGCTGTTGTCCGCCTGAAAGCTGATTGGGAAATTTGTCTTGATGGTCTGTAAGTCCGAGTGTATCCAATAATTCATTGATATCAAGCGGTGAAGGGGAAAGATAGGCACAAACTTCAATATTCTCCTTGATTGTTAAGTCCGGAATCAGATTATAAAACTGAAATACAAATCCTAATGTGTCCCGTCGATATTGGGAGAGCTCTTTGTCAGTCATGCTGTCAGTGTCAGTGTTACCGATACTGATGCTTCCTGAATCCGCACTTTCAAGACCGCCTATGATATTAAGAAGGGTTGATTTGCCGGAACCGGACGGACCGAGAAGAACACATATCTCGCCGTCTTTTACTTCACAGGTAATGCCTTTGAGGACTTCGGTTCGTGATTCTTTTTCTCCATAAAACTTATGGATGTCGTTGATTTTAAGGTTCATAAATACCTCCTGAAAATAAAAAAAGGATACATAACTGTACCCACAAACCTCAAAACCAAATATAAATTCAAGGAGAAGATACAGTATGCTCTGTATCTCAGTCTCATCTATTAAGGTAAACCAGGAATTACGAAGCTTTGCCTCAACCATGCTGTTGATTTACCGCACATATTGTGCTGACTACTCCCCGAAGACCTTTTTATGTTAACTTCTATGTGGTTTTTTGTCAACCTAAGAGATTTATTTTCTCGAAAATGGTATAATCTAACTATGACAGTAATTAGTATTTCTTCACAAATCGGAAGCCTTGGTTCAGCGATTACCGCGCGTCTTGCCGGTAAGCTGAATTGTACTGTTATAAATCGTGAGTATTTGTTTAAGAATTATTTCACTGACCTCAGCGACGGGCAACGCAATCGTCTTGATGAGTCTTCTAAGTTTTATCTGACTGAGTATAAAAACGGTAAATCCTTTAAGGATATTATGCTTCAGAAGGTTGCCGAAGAATGTAAAAATGCAGACAATCGTAATATGGATATTATTATCCAGGGCGTCGGAGGAAATGCTATGCTGAATTATCTTAATATAGAACATATCAGCATAAGAGTTAAGGATTCTCAGGAAAACCGAATCAGACGTATTCGTAAGCAAAATAATATCGATGAAGCTGCTGCGCTGGAAACAATAAATGTCGGTGACAGAAGATCCAAGAGATTTGTGAGTACCCTTTTCGAGAAGGATATAAATGATATTGAGAATTACGATTTGGTGATAAATACTTCAAGAGTAACTGCTGATGAAGGAGCCAATCTGATAGAGGCATTCGCGGCAGAGCATCATATCCACAAAGCTTTGGAGGCAGAGACAAAGAATAATGAGTCGATGAATCACCAGAAGGAGAATGTGGTATTTAAGAATGCTACAGAAGAGGAATTTGCTCATATTCTGGATATGTACGGTATAGAGTGGGTTTATGAACCTAAGACGTTCCCGATTGAGTGGGATATTGCAGGTAACATTAAGTCGGCATTTGCTCCGGATTTCTATCTACCGAGATTTGATATGTATCTCGAGCTGACCATAATGGATCAGAAATATGTTACAAAGAAAAATAAGAAGCTTCGCAAGGTTCAGGAATTGTACCCGGGTACGAATATAAAGATTGTATATAAACGTGATTTTGAGGAATTGGTAAACAGATTAAACGGTTTTGCAGGTGACAAATGAAAGATTTTCCGGAATACAAAAGAGTTGTCTTTGATGAGGCAACAATAAAAAGCCGTGTAGCGGAGTTGGGTGCACGGATAGAGAAGGACTACGAACAGGAGCCTCTCGTGGTTATCGGCGTTTGTAACGGTGCACTGTATTTTATGTCGGATTTAACTCGTGCTATTAACCGTTCTTTGGAGATAGATACGATAGGCTTTGGAGAGATTACAGATATAACCAGCCGTACCGGTGCGGTTAAGATAACAAAGAATATTGCTTTGGATTTGAGAGATAAGTCTGTTCTTTTGATTGAAGATGTTGTGCGTACCGGATTGACTACTGCATATCTTGTATCACAGATTGAAGATTACGGACCTAAGAAGGTTGATATATGTACTTTGCTTTATAATCCGAAGCGACTTTTAATTCCTATACCGATAAAATATTATGGCTTTGAGATAGACAACAGCTGGCTTCTTGGATACGGACTTGATTATTCGGAACAATATCGTAATTTGCCGTATATTGTTGAGATAGAGAAGAAACAGTAGCAGAAGGCGGAAGTTGTAACAGAAGATATTACGAACAAAATTTTACGAACAGAAGGTAACAATAATGGAAGCAAGTGAGATAAGAAACTTCTTTGCTAATGATATTTATGCGATGGAAACTACAGGCATTGAGATAGTTGAAGTGCGTGAGAATTATGCCAGAACTCATCTTAAGGTAGGTGAGAAGCATAAGAATGCAGACGGTGTTGTAATGGGAGGATGCATTTATACCTTGGCTGACTTCACGTTTGCTTTGGCAGCTAATTGCGGTAATGGAACTACTACTACTTTAAGCAGTAATATTATTTTTAATTCTCCTGCACCGAATAATGATTTATTTGCTGAGACAGAACTTGTAAAGAACGGTCGCACTGTATGTACCTTTTTGGTCAGAGTAACTGATGAGAAAGAGCGCCTTATAGCTACGGTAACCTGTATGGGATTTCATAAAAATTAATGGATTTATTTAAATTAAATGCATTAGAATTTGATTGCTTATATCCTTCCGAATGCCCATAAACAGGGCGCGCAAAGAATATTTGCGCAGGCGATAGGGGGATAGCAAAGGTTCATTGCTTGATATATCGGATGACTCGAATAGAATGGAACTGGGAGGAGGAAATCAATATGCAAGTAGGTCAATCTCTTGTAAAGATTAGAAAGGATAATAATCTTACACAGGAACAATTTGCACAAAAATTTAATGTGACCAGACAAACAGTTTCGAATTGGGAGAATGAGAAAAGCTATCCTGATTTACTTACTTTAGTAAAGATAAGTGATGAGTTCGATTATTCTCTGGATAAGATGTTAAAGGAGAATCCGAATATGACAGCAGATATGAGTAAGAAGATGAAATTAGGTGATACAATGCTTAAGGTTTATAAGCAGAGGTTGATAGTGGCTATTGTAGGGACAATATGCAGCCTGGGTTTATTAATTTACTGTTTAGCAACACGTTCAGGGGTATATGCAGCATTGTGGGCTATATGTCTTGTAATTAATATATCCAGTATTATTGAATACATTAATGTTAATAAGAGTGGAAAAGACGGTTTGTTTGAGGCTCTGACAGAAGAAAATCTGAAAGAAATCAGAAATCTTAAGGCGCAGGGTGATATAGCTAAAGCTACAAGTTTGGTTCAGAAGAAGACCGGCAAAGGAATAATGGAATGCAAGTTGTTTGTTGAAGAACTTAAGGATGAGAATTAATGTGTAGTAGTTAATATTGTTCTATCTGTATGGAGAAAGTGCTGAGTGCGAATAGCTGTCCCTTTGAAGTTGAATGTACTTTGAAGGGATTTTTTTTTATGCGGTAATTTTACGATATGAAAAGGTTCATGCTTTTTTGTTGTGGCACGTGAGCCAGCTTCTGAAGCGAGGAACGAGCTGAAAGAAGCAAAAAACCACCCGCTATGCGGGTGAGAGACAAAAGTTATACAAAAAAATCACCGACCGATATAATCAAGGGTGTTCAAGCCTGAAGAAAATAAAGGAAGGTGATTTAATGGCAAACACAAGTAATAGTTTATACAGAATTAATTTTACTATTAATTTCAAATATAATTATGGTGTACTCCTCACGAACATTCGTTATTCGTTACTTTATTTACGTTCTACATTAATTTGCCTTAATAAAATCTTAAACATTCTATAGTTTACTTCTTAACCTTTCTAAGGCAGAATATCTGAGATTTAATAATAGTTTGAATATGAAAGGAGTTTTACAATGAATGTAAAACGTATCTCAGCTATGACTCTTTCTCTCGTCATGGTTGCAACGGGATGTTCAGTAACAGTACCAGAAGAGACTACTGAACCGTCAGAGACAAAACTGCCGACCAGAGCAGAATATGAACCAATAAGAGCACAGGACGACTTTTATGGTTATATAAATCTGGAAACGCTTAAAAATCTTGAAATTGAATATGGAGAAGGGGTTGCTGGCGGCTTCGCCAATATTGATTCAAACGAACAGCTCCTCGACATTATTCATACGCTTCAGAATAGTGGAGAGACATATCCAATAGGTTCTTGCGAGCAAATCACTTTAGACTATTTTAATAGTGTCCTCGCCTTCATCGATAATGATTCTTATCAAGCCGAAGCTGCACAAACAATAGAAGATGAGATTATAGCCATTAAATCCATAAGCTCATTAGATGAATACAAAGCAAAATATCCTGAACTTTTAAACAAGTATGGAATCTCGCCACTGATTACCCTCAGTGTCGATAAAGACAACTACAATCCTGATGAGTATTCTTTTATATACTATCAGCTTCCAAACATAGTTGATATATCACTTGAAGATTTAGCAGATAATGCTAATAATGCGTCCGACTATGAATCCTCTTTTAAAACCATTCTTATATCTACTGGAATGAGCAAAGATGAGGCTAAGGATCTTGTAAAATCAACTTTATACCTTGTTATAGATATAGCAAGAGCTTCTGACATTGATAAACTTAAAGGTTTGTCAGATTTTGATATTCCTACATATATGACTGAAGAAGAGATTAACTCTATTCTCACAAATCAGTCTATGGCTGAATTTGAGCAGATGGTTAATATCACCAACAATCCTTATGATGGATGGCAAGTATATGATCCAGAACAACTTGCTGCTGTAGATAACATTCTAACTGAAGACAATCTTGAAGAGCTTAAGGCTTTAACACTTTACGATTTCATAAATTCATATGGTAACTATATAGCTGATAATCATTCAGAGTTGGAGGTTCTTTTCCCTGATACACATGATAATAGTGAAGATTTAGCACTGGCAGAATTAAGCAAAGACATTCCAATGGTACTAAGTGACTTATACACCAAATATGTTTACACCGAAGAGATGGATAAAGAACTCAGTGCAATGTGTGACGAGATTATTGAGAGTTACAATGAATTAATCTCCAATGCAGATTGGCTAACTCAAGAATCAAGAGAGTTACTACTTAAAAAGCTCAATAATATATCCTTTATTACGGGTAGATTTGTTCTTGACAATATGGAGTTAAAGCCTGAATTTAACGATATGCTTGAGGATAATTACTTCAAGACAATGCTCAATATCAATGAATATAATATTGAGGATATTCGTAGTAATATTGGACAGCCTTTTAACAAGCTTGAGGTCGGTATGACAATGCAAACAGTTAATGCATGTTATAACCCTTGCAACACAGTTACTATTACAGTGGCTATTCTTAATGAACCTTTCTTTGACGCAAGTGCCAATCACTTTAGCAATCTTGGTGGATTAGGTGCAGTTATAGCACATGAGATTGGTCATGCTTTTGATTCAAATTTGATTAAATATGATGCTGATGGTGTTTATAATCCGGAATGGTTAAGCAGTAGTGATGTTGAAGCACTGGAAGCACGCAATCAGGAAGCAATCGATTATTTTGAGGACAATTTCACTGTTTTTAATGTTTATACAGTAGATGGTGAGAAGACCCTCGGTGAGAATTATGCAGATTTAAGCGGTATGGAATGTATCACTAGTATTTGCAAGACAGATGATGATTTTGTTCAGCTTTTCGAGAATTATGGAAGAATCTGGTGCATGCTTGAGAAGGAGACATATGCAATAGAACTTCTTTCATTGGATCAACACGGACCAAATATTCTGAGAGTAAATGCAATTTTGAGTTCAACTGATGATTTCTATAGGATTTACGATGTTAAGGAAGGCGATGGAATGTATATCGCACCTGAAAACAGAATAAGCAGATGGAAAAAATAGGAGAAGCAAAATGCGAATAATTTTAAAATATACTTTAAAAAACATAATAAAAAAACCATTTAGAACACTATTGGTTATGTTCTGTGTCACAGTATGTACTATTGCAGCACTTCTGACATTTGATATGACCGATTCACTTACTTCACTACTTAAGAATTTTGTTGGAGATGCAATTGGAACAATGGATATCTGCGTAGAAACAACTAATTGCGACCCTGATTGTATAAATATTGATGGTTTCCCAGAGAACACTTCTTTAGTTCTATATGGAATACAAAACAGTTTTACAAGAGATATCGAAGGAGAATATACTTTCATTCATGAAGATTATCTCAATATATTTTCATGCGATATTCAGAATGCCTATGATATGTCAATCATTCCGTATAATGAGGCACCAGCAGATGGAGAAATTATAATTTCAAAGGACTTCGCCGAGGACTATGGTTACGTTGAAGGAGATACTATCGTTCTTCACGATATAAATAAAGCTCCACATGATTTTAAGGTAGCACAGGTTTACGATTATGGTTCAAAGGTCCTTTTCGCTACTACATCTGGTGTAGTAAATCTTACTGATATGGAAATGCTTTGTAATGGTGAACTTGAAGTTAACGAGCTTGTTATAGATATCAAGGATGATAACGAGACTAAGACTGCTAGAGATATGATTCTAAACTCACATCCTGAGTATACAGTTATGACAACAATGGAAGATACGGGATTGAATGAGTTGGTTAATCAGATGCGTAAACTCTTTCTTCTGCTGTTTGCAATATGCTTCCTAATGGTAATATTTGTATCCATCTCAATCTCTGAACGTATAGTAAGTGAGAGAATGGCTGTAATTGGTACATTCAGAAGTCTGGGTTTATCAGTTAAATTTACATCTCTTATTCTACTTATCGAAAATGCAATATACGGACTTGTTGGTTCGGCAGTAGGATGTCTCATATACAATGCAATTCGTAGTATTGTTCTTTCATCAATGCTTGTTACAAGTGTTGAAAATCCTACATTCAGATGTGATCCTGTAAATCCTTTCATGTTTATCTTTATTATAATAGGTGCGATTATCGTTGAATGTCTTTGTCCTATAAAGGAAATTATCAGAACAATGAAGATGGCTGTTCGTGATATTATTTTCGCGAATAAAGATACAGAATATAAATTAAATAAAATTACAACAATCATAGGAATTAGTTGTATTGCAGTGGCAGCAATTTTATTCATATGTCCAAAAACATTTATTACATCAATAATAACCTTTGCATTGCTCACTATTGCTGTAACAATGCTATTTCCATATGCCCTTAAGTTTATAGGTGGTCTGATTGGAAAGCTTGGAGAGAAGACAAACAAACCTATTCTTCAGTTAGCTTCAACTGAAACCTATACAAAGAAAAGCACCGTTGGTGCAACTGTACTTATAGCTACTGCTTCCACATTGGCTATAGTTATTTACACTTTTGCAACTTCACTTGCTTCATTCATTGATACAGACACTTATAGCAGTTCTGTAATAGTTAATGCTGGAATTAAGGAATCATATTATTACAGTTATATCGATAATCTTGAATCAGTAAAAGCCACAGAAATGATATATATAGCAGGAGAAAAAATAAATTTCAGTGATTATCTGGATAAAGAAAATACGGATTATTCTTCACTTTCACCTGACGAAAAGAAGGATTATGACGCTAAGTATTCCATTGATGTCGCCTTTATTGGTATCGATGATGATGGTTATCAATATTTTACCGGTATTCCAGATGCCCCTACACTTGCAAGCAACGAGGTTGCTCTAGGCGAAGTACTTGCCAACAAATTAGGCTTATCTGAAGGTGATTCAATCACATTTACTACAAACGAATTAGAATATTATCCACTTGAACAGACATATACAGTAAAGAAAATCTGCAATACTAACAAATTCAGTTCTGCTGGAAGCGTTATTGTAATGAATCAGGATTTATTAATCTCGCTATATGGTGATTATCCGACTGTTATATTGGTAGATGCTGAAGACCCAGTAAAGGTTGACAGTCTTATTGAGCGCTATGCTGCTGATACAATAACTAAATGTTATACAAGAGAAGAATTCATCCAGGAGAATAAAGATAGTTCTGCCTCACTTATAGGTATTATCTATGCTATTATCATCTTCGGTGTAGGTCTAACCTTTATCGGTTCTGTAAGCAACCTTCTTATTGGCTTTGATGGTAGAAAACGTGAATTTGCGGTTCTTGTGTCAACATCTATGTCCCGCAAGAAGGCATCAAAAATGCTATTACTTGAGAGCCTGATATCTACTGGAATTGCCCTTATTATCGCAATACCATTCTCTCTTATCATGATAAAACCTGTTATAACTGCATGTTCAGAGATAGCAATTAATATGGATATTACTACAACTCCGGGAACATACATAGGATTTGTTGTAGTACTTTGGATTGTATTTACACTTACATCCTTCTTCCCTCGAAAAGCTTTACGTAAAATGAAACTGGCTGAACAACTCAAGTATGAATAATAAAGGAGACAAAACAATGGAAAAAATAATTGAAGTTAATAACGTAAGCAAAGCATTTGGAAAAAAAGACAATATTAATCAGGTTCTTAATAACTGTTCTTTAACAGTTGGCAAAGGCGAGTTCGTATCCCTCATGGGTGCATCAGGTAGTGGAAAGTCAACTCTTCTCTATTTGATTGGTGGACTTGATCGTGAATTTGAAGGAAGCATTCTTGTAGATGGTGAAGATATCAGTAAATCAAAAATGAAAGAAAAGCAACTTACAAATATTCGTCTTAACAAGATGGGATTCATTTTCCAGTTCTACAATCTTGTTCAGAATCTCAGCGTAGAAGATAATATTCTCCTTCCAGAGACAGTTAAGGGAAAGTCCAAGGCATCACTTAAGCCTGCACTAAAAGAAATTCTTGAGATAACAGGCCTTACAGAGAAACGTCGCGCTATGCCTTCTACGCTCTCAGGTGGACAGCAGCAACGTGTTGCTATAGCTCGTGCACTAATTGGTAATCCTGATATTATTCTTGCAGATGAGCCAACAGGTAACCTTGATTCAAAATCAACTGCCGAGATTATGGAGTTATTTCAGAAGTTAAACAAAGAGAAAGGCATAACTATTCTTCAGGTTACCCACGCTAACGACTGCGCAGAGTACGGTACAAGAACAATTAGACTCAATAGTGGAAAAATTGAAGATTAACTTTTTTGTTGAAATAGGAATTTGAATAAAACTGTCTCAAAACTGATATACAGGGTTCTGAGACAGTTTTTTATTGGTTCTTCACTTTTCCTTAGAAATAGCATGAAGTCATGAAGCACTATTCTCTAGAGTGGTCAATTGAGAGCTTTTGCATAATTAGTGGAACGATACCTAGTATCCGGTTAGATTCCGCCAGAGTGGCGGAATATTGGTAGTGCTCCACTATAAATCGGCTTTTCCCACTTTACAGTGAAGGTTGGAAGAAATAATTTCTTCAAGTCACATATGCGCTGCGAGACTATTTTTGACTTTCCGAGTGTATGTAAATGACGAATTGGAGACAATATGAAGTGACCCCCAGATTGTAGATTCGTGGATTTACCTGTAATCT
>JAKSRF010000005.1 GCA_024403755.1 Clostridia bacterium | reverse complement strand
CAAGAAATAGAAATTGTTTATACCGTTACTTTGCAATAAGATATCTTTTTAATCAAAATAGAAGCGGCACTTTCAGCATGCCGCTTTTATTTATAAAAAATGGGACATCTTACGACGTCCCAACTAAAACAAACTATTAACTAAAGTAAACAAATGGTTCAACTTTAAAACCGGTAACAATCGGATAAATCTTTCCGTCTCCGCTACCCGGAGCAGTTGGATCTACACAATAAGGTATATTTAAATGACCACCATTATAATGTTCATACAACGGAGCAGAAAGTCTACCCTTAAAATAAAATTTATCCGGAGAACCTTCTACATAGAACTTAGAATCTCTCGAAGGAGAATCACTGTCATAAAGTCCGACATACGCTTCAAGATACGATGGTCCATTTTCAACGATGCTGAACAAAATATTTCCCATACCATAAACAAAACAATGAGGCTTACCATTTTCATAAGAATATATTCCGGCACCTGCACCGCCAATTGTAAAATCGATACCATTTGAAAGAATTATTCTTCCCCAATACTGGTTTGAGGCACCATTGATGAAAGATATAGAACCGGAAAGATAACAATTACTTGTTACATAAACAGTACAATCACCACCGCCTATATCAAATACAAGATCTCCGCTGACATCACCATTAATTATATAATTACCGGCACCGTATTCACCGGAAATAACTACTGTTCCGGTCGGTGTTGTTGAACAACCGAACGCACCTGAAACTTCATCAATTGTCGGATAGTGATCAGTGAAATCTTTTTCGGCATAAGCCTTTGCTTTGGCAATAATCGCATCTGACATAGTTGTTGGAGCTGAATTTATTGCTCCTACAACCGAACCGCTGTATGAAGCACTGGAATCGATTCCCTTTTGCAAAATAAAATCAGAATTACCAAATGCGTTACCTTTATTCATAACAAAATTAGCATTATAAAGTCCAAATTCGCTTAATTTACCTTCGCCGTTCGGATCAAGATTGGCACCGTTGTCCAAAACTGACTGTTGTTTTGTACTGTTAGATACAAAATACAAACCCATATTCGTACCACCCAACTTAGGTTCACCTTGGAGGTTCATTTGAGCTTTCGGTCCCCAGAATACCAGATCAGCATTGAATCTGTTATCCTGCGGTTTAAATACACCTTGGATGAAAGTTGTTGAATCAATATCACAACTACCGTTTATATCTACACCATCACCTTGTATAAGAATGGTATTATCCGAAGCACCGCTACCACCTGCACCTATATTGGTTTCTGTAATGTTGGAACCACCTGACAAATTAACCAAATGCTCAAATAGATTAGTAACTGTAGTCGGTTCAGGCTGAACTAGTGTCAATTGAACAGTCGTAGTCGTACCACCGACAGTTGCTGTACATTTTATACGTATTTTACCTTCCTTAGGTGGTTCGAATTCCACTATGCCGTTACTTACACCATTAGCGCCAGGTACAGTCAGACCGGATAATTGCAATTTTGCTTTACCGTTTGCCATTTCCTCAACCGTAGCATCATCTATCTCTTGAATATAAATCGCATCCCACAGCGACTCTGCAATTGAAGTTGCAGTCAGCCTTGACTGGCTTCCCTCTGCATATGAATAATATCTTGCACGTGTCTGGCGAGTCATAGACAATGCGGAGCCTATAAGAATAACTGCCAAAGCCACTATCAATAAAACAAGGATAAGCATTGCTCCGCGCTTACCTTTAACAGTAGATTTTTTAATCATAACTTCCCCCTTCAATATAACTTTCTTCTCGTGCATGGTATTTGAACCCTTTCACACCTTCAGGATTATACATTATCTTCACATTTTTTTCAAGATTTTGTTTTATTTCTATTACTGATTTATGTCAATTTTTATATTATTTATAAAATAGTCATGACATTTTTGTATACTTCAGTCAAATTGCATTAAAAACAGGGTATCTCACGATACCCTGTTAACAACTAAATAATATGCTTAATAGTAATCAACTAAAATATACAAACGGCTCTACACTATATTCTGTCACAATTGGCTGAATCTTTCCGTCTCCGCCTACATATGTAGGATCGACACAATAAGGAATATTCAAGTGACCACCGGTACTATGCTCGATGTATGGGCATGCAATTCTTCCTTTAATTACATACTTAGCAGAATTGTAACAAATAAATACTGATCTGTTCGAGTCGCTTGTTCCTGCCGGGTCATACAATCCAACATAAGCTTCAACTGTTGAAGCACCGTTACCATTCATATTGAATTTAACATTACCGTTACCATATACATAACAATGAGGTTTTCCGTTTTCAAAAGAGTATATGCCGGCCTCACCATCAGTAGAAATACTAAACTCAATACCCTGCTTTAAAATTATACGTCCCCAGTTGTTACTTGCGCCACCGTTAATAAATTTAATCTTACCGGTTATATCACACTTACCGTTAACATAAATTACATAATCACCATTATTAAGATCAAATACTAATTCATTACTCAAATTACCTGTAACTTCATACGAACCTGCACCTTTATCGGTACAACCGTTAAATGAACCACTATACTTTGCCGTACCTGATAACGTTGGTGAGCAACCGAAAGCGCTCTGTGCTTCATCCAATGTCGGGAAATGATCTGAAAAATCCTTTTTGGCATATTCGATAGCCTTGGCAATAATCGCAGCTTCCATAGATGTTGGAGCTGAATCTATTGCTCCGACAACCGAACCGCTGTATGAAGCACTTGTATCGATTCCTTTTTGCTTAATAAAATCTGAACTATTAAATGCGTTACCTTTATTCATAACAAAATTTGCATTATAAAGTCCAAATTCAGTTATACCACCATTTCCTATAGGGTCAAGATTGGCACCGTTATCCAAAACTGACTGTTGCTTTGTGCTGTTGGAAACAAAATACAAACCATGTCCGCTGGCGCTTCCAAGCTTAGGACTTCCGGAAAGATTTATCTTTGCATCAGGTCCCCAGAAAATCAAATTACCCAAATACTGATTATCTTGCGGTGTAAAAACACCTTGAACAAACATATCAGAATGTATTTGACATGTACCTTTCATATTTACGCCGTCACCCTGAATAAGAATTGTATTATCAGTTTTACCTGCGCCGCCTTCACCTATATTCATCTCAGTGATATTAGAACCACCTGCCAAATTCAAAACATGCTCAAACAAATTTTTATCTGTCTTCGGAGGTGGCGGATCCAACGTTAATCTAACATTTGAAGTAGTACCGCCTACAGTAGCTGAACAATCGATATTAATCTTTCCGTCAGCTGCAGGAGCATGAAATACGACTTTACCCTGGCTTACCCCGTTGGCACCCGGAACACTTCCTGAAAGATTAAGGACAGCAGCGCCGTTGGCCATCTTCTTCAGTGTAGCATCGTCGATTTCCTGAATATAGATTGCATCCCACAAAGATTCGGCAATTGAAGTTGCTGTCAACCTTGCCTGGCTTCCTTCAGCATAAGAATAATATCTGGTTCTGGTCTGACGTGTCATCGTCAATGCTGAACCTATAAGTATTACTGCTAAGGATACAATCAACAATACAAGTATAAGCATTGCTCCGCGTTTGCTTTTTCTTCTCTCAAAAAAAATCTTACTCATAAACAAACTCCTTAAATTCTGCAAATGTTAACCCAAAATTGAGAAAACACAACTTCAAATCCAATGATATTGTATTACACGTTCACATTTTTTTCAAGATTAAAAGCATTTTGTTTTATTTTTCTTCACATTTTACATTATCAATCTTTGTACCTTCGTTAAGGCACGGTGGCTTCCCATCGCTGCCGTATATATCGTACTCTTTTTTCTTGTTTTTTATTAACATATAGTCTTGAGTTGTACACATTCTCTTCACAATTGCACCATAATACAAGCCTTCCTTATTCTTTTTCACCTTGGTTCTTATATAAAATCTTCCGTGTTCGGAACATTCATATAAAGCGTAGGCAGATTTCTGAATTCGGAATGATGAAATTACTGTCTTGTTTTTTTTCTGACACACAGGACAAAGACGGTTCCACTTCTGCTTATCTTCATAAGCGTGCATCAAATTCTTATCCGGAACAGTCATACGTGTAAAAGAACGTGGCATATCAGGATCAATGGTAGCCCCGGCACACTCTTTACTTACAAAATCACAACCGTAATCGGCAAAAAGTCTTCTCATTATCATAGAGGTATAATATGCATCTGCATAAGCGCTGTGAAAATCCACTGACTTATCAATATTAAAAAAATCCACTGCAAATTCCACACTGTGCTGTGCATAAACCTTCTCTGTAAATACCGAAAACATCGGTTGTAAATCAAGATACGACACACCGATTGTAGTATCACACCCAAAAAGCTCAAGATTAAGTTTGAGCATATCGATATCACCGTTTCCCCACGTTACAAGAATCGAATTATTATCGCACAAATCGATTAATTGTCTGTATCCTTCTTTAAAGCTTATGCCCTTCTTCAAATCTTCATCTGTCTTATGTGTTATTTTTTTCACCTGAAAATGCAACGTGCGATAGTACTCCGGCTTAATATCTAAAGACAGTTTGTCGGTTACTACTAACTCCATACTGTCATTAAATTTCATTTTAACTGCCCCTATCTCAATTATCTCACCGTTAAATTTGTGAGTATCAAACGGATAATTGATTGATGAATACGGCTGATTCCATTCAAGATCAAAAATAATAAAAGAGGTATCTTTATTAATTTCAGGAGAAAACAAATTACTCATTTTTGCTATCGTTACCGACTTCTTTCCTATTCTTACGAATAACAAATCTTCTGTTAACAGTCAACGCAGCCAGTGCTGTCACAGTAATAAATGAAACTGCATAAGAAAAAATCTCTGCAGTATTCTTATCATAAACATCAATATCATGCCCTGACAATTCGCTCGAATCAATATCAAAGGCAAGCTTACCACAACAATTATATGTATCATAATTGCTTAAATCAATAGACACCTTAACCGAATCCTGATAGTCACAATTCGTAATTACCTTTAAGCGACGCTCACCGTCAACCATTGTCGAACCCTTAACAAAAAGTTCGTTATACTTCTCAATATCCTGATTGGTTGCATAATATATGCCGTATTCAAACCTGTTATCACCCGAATTATTCATTACGTCATATTCTATCTGAATACTGCTTGCAGCCTCACCTATTGTTCTAATCTCAGAAGTAATATCTATAATAAATGTACCGTTTTCACTTCCGGATTTCGCAATGATACCGTTACGCTCCGTATCCATAATATTGTAATGTGATTTCTCATTATATTGAGAATACAAAACAATTCTGGCATCGGACGGAATGCAGTCAGAAGACAGCACTTGAATTACCTTTCCGTAATCGGAATCGCTTATTGAATATACATCCCCTTCACAGTCAAGACATTCCGTATATGTGTTCTCAATCGGCAGAGGTCTAAAAAGTGCTTTCTCGTATTTCTCCGAGAAAATACCGTTTATCAAGCCGAGTATACTATCATTCTCTTTAACAGAATCATAGGAAACACATGCATATTCCAAATCATTTTCTTCGCCCAAAAGCTTTATATCCTCCACACCGAATGTATCAAATGCTCTTCTTGTCTCCTTTTCGAAAAGAGGATTAACAGTATAATTAGTTGCTATAACGCTGGTTTTAAAATTAACATCCGTAACAAATGCCAATTCTGCTGCAGTAAGCAATACAGCAATCCACACAGCAATACTGCTTCTTGAAAAATTCTTAATAACAAAATACAAGATTATCGGTACAAAAAAATTAAAAATCAACTTGACAGAATTAGCTTTATCACCGTCAAATACGGCATTGGCGACAACAATAAAACCAAGAACGATGTAAAGCGCCAATGACATATCATGTAACTTCTCTTCTATATTTTCCAATGATAAAGAAACAAGAAAAACAAGAATAGCATTAACGAAAACAAATCTCACCATTCCCATTACCGTTCCCATATCAAATATATTGCATATCAAATCCAGCGGTATCAGTGCATAGGACAGGTGATAAATAAAAATAATCACAGCCGCAGATATTCGAGCCCTTGAGGAAATACTTTTACTTATAAAAAATAAAACCAACAACAGCAATGCAACGAGAGAAAAATACATCGAAGGTGCTCTGAAAAGATTAATATCGTGAGCATTATTCCCCAGTGAACCGCTCTTAAACATATCGGTTATTGATAAATCACCGGTCGGAACAGCGGTCTTAGAGACATCATAGGAAGGATTTATCGCAGTAAAAGCAAAAAATCTGTACAGAAAATCCATAAAAGTATATCTGACAGAAAACACCGGTTCAGCAGATGTCAAATGATACTCAGTGAACCAAATAATCCAAATAGGACATGAAATTCCCAAACCGATAAGTGTTGCAGGTAAACTCTGCAGTGCATATTTAAAACATCGACTTAACTTGAGACCTGCACAACAGGCATATAAATATGAAAATACAATAACAAAAGGAATACCGAATATTACGCCGTATATTCCTGAAACAAACATAACAGCGGAACATAACGAGAATAAAACAAAAGTCTTAAAACTCGATTTGCGCACGAAACAGGCAACCGAAATCATAACTAACGGTACAATAATCGCAAGATTCATTATTGAAGAGTTCTGCGCAAAAATCAGATTTATTGACGACAAAGAATATACTAAAGCGAGAAGCACCGACTTACCGTTACTCAGTTTCACTGCAAATGCGGCAAAACAAAACATTGCAAGTGAAGCCAATCCGAATCTTAAAACATATATACTGAGTGCAACCCGATACTCTACTGTTTCAGTTTGAGTTTTTGCACTTTCCTTCACATTTAATGATGTTTCTGAAGAATTAATTTTGCAATAATGAACCAAAACAGGAAAAAAAGGATCAAAATGATTGGTCAGAATGTATTTTCTGTCAATATAGTCCTCTGCCAAAGCTTTTGCATCATCAATATCTCTTTGTACACCGGCAAGAATTGAAGTGCTGAACACTCCGTTTCCGTATAAAGTTGTCTTTAAGCTGTACAAAAAAGTATCACGTTCTTTCTGATTCTTTTCCTGTGCTTCGGAAGCATTCCTGCTCTCTTCTAAAGCTATCTCCTGTTCATTTCTTCTTTTATTTACGGAATCAATCCCGGAAAAAACAATTTCACCCATAATAATAATCGGCAGAATGACAGCCAAAAGCATTGCAACCACTCTTAATACAATGCTTTTTTTATCTGTACGCAAAACCGGCGATTCATTCAATTGAATCGCCTCACATTCTGCAGTCTCAACGCTGGCTGTGTTTATTTCCGGTTCCAATCTGTTACCCTCGATAAAAGATTACTCAACAGTAACCTTCTCCATAACCTGAGCAACCAACGGTTTATCATTATAATCGGTACGAGTTGAAGCAATCTTATCCACTTCTTCCATTCCGCTTATTACTTTACCGAATGCAGCATATTCACCATCAAGATACGGTACATCGGCATGCATAATAAAAAACTGACTTCCTGCGGAATCCGGATTCTGTGCTCTTGCCATAGAAAGAACACCTCTTGTATGCTTTAAATCATTCTTTACACCGTTGGAATTAAATTCGCCTTTGATACAATAACCAGGGCCACCCATTCCGTTACCGTTTGGACAACCACCCTGAATAACAAATCCCGGAATTACTCTGTGAAAAATAAGTCCGTCATAAAAGCCTTCCTTAACAAGCTTAACGAAGTTCTCTACCGTAATCGGCGCCTTATCAGGATAAAGCTCTGCTTTAATCTCTCCGCCGTCTTTAATTTTTATTGTAACTATCGGATTACTCATTTGTTCTCTCCTTAATAAATAGTGATATGTAATTATAATACTTTATTGTCTGTTTTTCTATCATAACAAAAAAGCTGTCCCGCAGAACAGCTTTTTAGATAAGTTGCGTAAAATTCCAACATTGTTATTGTTGCTTATTATCTTCAGTAATAACTTCCTTAAGTGAAGTAGCAAGACCTGCAAGGCTCTGAATCTCTGAAGGGATAATAATCTTTGTTGCCTTACCGTCAGCAGCTTTGCCGAAAGCCTCCAATGACTTAATAGCAATAAGGCCCTGATCGGCACCGACCTCCTTAATCATCTGAAGACCTCTTGCTGTAGCCTCCTGTACCTTTATAATAGCTTCAGCCTGACCTTCAGCCTCGCGAATTGCAGCCTGCTTCTTTGCTTCTGCTCTGAGAATAGCAGCTTCCTTCTCACCTTCTGCAGCACGAATAGCTGATTCCTTCTGGCCTTCTGCGATAAGGATAGCTTCTCGCTTCTCACGTTCAGCCTTCATCTGCTTCTCCATGGCATTCTGAATCTCACGCGGCGGAAGAATATTCTTAAGCTCAACACGGTTTACTTTAATACCCCAAGGGTCTGTAGCATCATCAAGAATTTCTCTCATTCTTGTATTGATAATATCACGGCTTGTAAGAGTCTGATCAAGTTCAAGATCACCGATGATATTACGAAGTGTAGTAGCAGCAAGGTTCTCAATAGCAATGAGCGGTTTCTCAATACCATAAGTATAAGCAACAGGATCAAGAATCTGATAGAACAAAACCGTGTCTATCTGCATAGTAACATTATCTTTGGTAATAACGGCCTGAGGAGCAAAATCTGCTACCTTTTCTTTCAAAGAAATTCTCTTCGCAACACGATCGATAAACGGCGCTTTAAGATGAAGTCCCTGCTTCCAAGTTGTTTTATATCCGCCGAGACGCTCAATAACAAACTCCTGAGCCTGCGGAACAATCTTTATACAGCATATAATGCCTACAACAAAAATTAAAGCAATAATTCCTAATACAACCGGCATAAAAACCTCCTAAAATATCAATTCTTTTCTTCAACAATAAGTTTAATACCTTCAATTCCGTTAACAACGATTTTATCGCCCTCTCTCAGTTGCTTTGAAGATACCGCAGTCCATTCCTGACCCTGTACTCTTACAAGGCCGCGATAATCATCTGAACTGAAGTTTTTAATTACAGTACCGTTTTTTCCGATAAGCTTGTCGGAATTTGTCGGTACCTTACCCTGTAATCTTTTATCCAACATCGGTCGGAGCCAAATCAAACATGCTACAAAGAGCACAACAGAAATAACACAGAATAAAACTATTTGAACAGATAAACTTGCTCCGCAATAATCAGCAATAGCAGCAACTATCGCACCTACAACACACCAAACCGTTGCAAGTCCCAATGTAGCCAATTCTATAACGAGAAATATCGCAGCAAGCACAAGCCAAATAATCCATAAACTCATATATGCATACCTCCTTTCATACTGAAAAGATTATAACTAAGTGAAAATGCGTTTTCAACCATAATAACTATTCTTATGAATTGCTTTATTGTTTCTTTATCAATACAACAGTTTAATGGTTATTTTGTTTATTTTTTGTCATTACTGTTATCTTCAACAGTATATATAGCCAAAAAATCACTGCCAAAATGCAAATATCATTGACCATCGTAACTGCATAAACTAAAATATGTGCTATGCAAAACAGATTAACTGATAAAACAAAAGGTATTCTTTGCCTGCTGTTATCTGCACTTTCCTTTGCAGTGATGAGTATCTTTGTAAATATAGCAGGTGATTTACCGGTATGGCAGAAAGCTTTCTTCCGCAATGCCGTAGCTGTTGTTATATCTATAGGTATGCTTATTAAATCCGAAAAGGGATTCAAGATTAACAAATCATCTCTTCCGAGTTTATTTATGCGTGCAGCTTTCGGTACAATCGGAATTCTCGGCAACTTTTACGCCATCTCAAGAATAAACGTAGCCGATGCTCTAATTCTTAATAAAATGTCTCCTTTTTTTGCAATTATTGCTTCAATTTTTGTACTCAAAGAAAATGCAGATTTTAAACAATGGCTCGCTGTAATAATTGCATTTTGCGGAAGCCTGTTTGTTGTTAAGCCGCAATTCTTAATTTCTTTAGATGACAGTTCGCACTTTCCGGCATTAATCGGACTTATCGGCGGCATCAGTGCGGGAATTGCCTATACTTTTCTTCGCAAAGCTAAGCTTTCCGGTGAACGCGGCAGTGTTGTCGTTGCATTTTTCTCCGTCTTCTCGTGTCTTATTCTGTTGCCGATTATTGTGCTCACTTACGAACCAATGACAATATATCAACTATTATGTCTTCTCGGTGCAGGTGCCAGTGCCTGCGTCGGTCAGATTACCATAACCGCAGCATACGGTTACTGTCCTGCAAAGGAAATATCTATATATGACTATTCCACTGTAATTTTTGCTGCAATACTCGGCTTTATATTTCTCAATCAGGTACCGGATAAGTGGAGTATATGCGGTTATATCATAATTATTGCTGCATCATTTTATTCATTTGTACATAATAATAAAGTCTCTGCGTAAAGCTTTTCGGCAACTAGCACAAGCGTATAAGTATCGAATATTATCCCCTCCTAATACATAATTAAATTGATAAATAAGGAGGGTGAATTATGAAGAATAAATTATCCGTAAAAGACATTCTCAATAAAATTTTTATCGATGGTTTCTCAGGAATGGCTTCAGGTCTTTTCTGTACATTAATTATCGGTACAATCATCGGTCAGATTGGTTCATATATTCCCGGAAATCTCGGTGCATATATAATTATGATCGGTACTATGGCTAAGTGCCTTATGGGTGCCGGTATCGGTGCCGGTGTAGCAATTAAATTCAAAGAAAAGCCGTTGGTTATTACATCCTCTGCAGTATGCGGAATGATAGGCGCATATTCTTCGAAGCTCTTTACAATGCAGGATTCTTTGGCTATGGTTTCCGATAAACTTGCAGGCGCAGAAAGTTTACAGCTCAATTCATTTGTTTCCGGTCTTATCGGAGTTGGAGAGCCGCTCGGAGCATTTATTGCTGTACTTATTGGTATAGCAATCGGACATTTGGTATCAGGTAAAACAAAGGTCGATATTATTGTTACTCCGCTTTGTACTATTATCTCTGGTGCTGCTGTCGGAATTCTTGTAGGACCTTATGTTTCTACTTTTATGACTTGGCTTGGCAACCTGGTTAACTGGGGAACAGAACAGGCTCCGTTCCTAATGGGAATTATAGTAAGCGTTCTCATGGGAATCTTCCTTACACTTCCTATTTCTTCAGCTGCAATCGGTGTTGCACTCGGTTTATCAGGTATTGCTGCCGGAGCTGCTACAGTAGGTTGCTGTTGTCAAATGGTAGGTTTTGCTGTTGCTTCATACAGAGAGAACAAAATGGACGGTCTTCTCTCTCAGGGACTCGGTACCTCTATGCTTCAGATGCCTAATATAATTCGCAATCCGCTTATATGGATTCCGGCTACCGTTGCAAGCGCAATTCTCGGTCCTATTTCAACATGTGTTTTAAAAATGACAGGCAATGCAGTAGGCTCAGGAATGGGAACATCCGGTCTTGTAGGTCCTCTTCAAACATTTGCGGTAATGAAAGAAACAACAAATACAGGAATTCTTCTCCTGGAGATTCTTCTTATGTATTTTGTTCTTCCTGCAATAATCTCACTTCTCTTATCTGAGTTAATGCGCAAAAAGAATTGGATTAAATCCGGTGATATGAAATTAGATGTATAATCTCAATTTAATAATCTAACAACAAACAGAAAACCTCGATAGCTCAGATATCGAGGTTTTGTTATGCTTTGTTTATATACAAAAAACATATTGTATATACCTTTTTTCTTTTGACACACCATAGATATTATCTTATAATTTTTCTTAAATTACTAATAAAGGAAGATTATATGAACTCAAAGGAAAGTTTACCGACCAAAAAAAACACATTCTCAAAAAAAATAAAGAACAATTGGCCATTAATTGCCATTGGCATTGCGGTCTTTTCCTTTTTGTTCAGTATCATGGTAAATATTTTCTTTGACAGCGATATCTATCATATGCTTACAGCCGGAAGAGAAATAGCACGTAACGGTATATTAAGAGAGGATGTTTTTTTCATTGTTCCGGGGCATAAAATTGTAATTCAACAGTGGCTGTACAATCTTATAGTCTATGAGATATTTGCAAACTTCGGGAAAATCGGAATACTGGTTACCGTATTGCTGTTTACAGTGTGCTTTGCCTTACTTCTGAACAAATTGCTCAAGTATTATAATCTTGATTACAGAATCAGATTTATTATAGTTATTCTTGCTTGCGTTGCTTCACGACCGATGTTAACAATACGACCTGAACTCCTGACAATTTGTTTGCTGTTAATTCAGCTTATTTTGTGTGAAGAATATCGTAAAACAAACAACAAGAAAGTATTCTTTTTTTTACCGCTTTTGACATTACTTGAGATCAATCTGCATGCTACTTTATGGATAGCGCATTTTGTATTTTTGCTTCCTTATATTGTTCCGCTTCCGACTTTTATAAGTAATAAAGTTAAAATTGAAAATAATCATATAAGAATAAAAGATTTACTTCTTCCGATTCTGCTTATGCTTATATCTCTGTTTATCAATCCCTACGGACTTGATGGCATTACAATTTTGTTCAAGCAAGGTGAAATCAGCAAACTAAACATATCAGAATTAGCCTCACCGAATCTGAATAATGAGATATCAATAGTAATGATTCTTTTACTCATAGTCGTTGCTTTGTGTTACGGTAGGCGTAAAATCCACACAAGCAATCTTTTCTTATTTCTCGGTACATCACTTATGCTTGTCAGTAATCTTCGAAATAAATATATGTTCATTGTCGGTGCAACACTGATACTTGCCGATGTTCTTTGTGATGTTAAAATTGATATAATCGAACAACAAATACTTAAAGTAAAACGCGTATTTGTATTCTTGATATTTTTGCTGGTAAGTGCATTCTCCGCTTCATTACTTATAAATGTTCCTTATTCGGTACGTTTTGCAGAACAACCGATAGATTGCTATGTTACACCGACAGAAGCCGTAAATTATCTTAATACCCATGCAGACAAAGATGTAATACTTTTTACAGATTTTAACAACGGCTCATATGTAGCTTGGAATGACTATAAAATATATTTCTCTTCACGTACCGAAGGTTACTGTATGAATGTAAACGGCGGCTATGATCTCATCAGCGAATATGTATCCTTTTTCCGAAATTACGATTCAAACTGTAATGAGACATTTGATGCTTTTTTGAATAAATACGATTTTGATTACCTGATTGTAGATACCAGAAATCGCATGTTCCCTTATTTGATTCAAAATGATTCATATAAGACCGTTGTTACCGGTAATGAATATGCAATGTTTGAGACAGTAAAATAAAAGGAATATCTGCGATGGAGAACAAACATTATGACAAAATAATTATCGGAGCCGGTCTCTACGGACTGTATGCAGCTAATCGTTGTGCACGTAAAGGAGACAACATTCTTGTTATAGAGTGTGAAGCTGCTCCGTTTACACGCGCGACATATATTAATCAGGCACGTGTCCATCAGGGTTATCACTATCCAAGATCATTAGCTACCGCTTTAAAATCCGCCGGATATTTTAAACGTTTTAATGAAGATTACGATTTCTGCATTAATTCAAAATTCAAACAAATATATGCTACTTCTGCACAATATTCATGGACGGACAGAAAACAGTTCAAAAGTTTTTGCAAAGCTGCCAATATTAGGTGTGAAGAAATAAATCCTGCCGAATATATAAAAAATGATATGTGTGACGGTTTGTTTATTACCGAAGAGTATACTTATGATGCTCATATTCTTCGTGATTATTTTATTCGTGAACTTAATAATCTTAGTAATGTTACAGTTATGTATAACGTAAAAATTACAGAGATTAATCATGATTCATCATACTTCTATATAGTAACAGCAGATGGTATTTCGTATTGTTCAGAATTTGTATTGAATGCCACTTATGCCGGAGTAAATCAAATTCTCGATAAAGCCGGACTCGACAAATTTAAAATCAAATATGAGTTGTGCGAGATTATTCTATGTAATACCTCCGATAATCTGAAAGAATTCGGATTAACGGTTATGGACGGACCATTTTTCTCAATCATGCCTTTTGGAAAAACAGGTCTTCATTCACTCACATCAGTTACATTTACGCCTCATCACACCTCATATTCGGAATTACCCGTATTTTCCTGTCAGGCAGCTTCTGAAAACTCTTGTTCAGCGCAACATCTGGCAAATTGCAATTTGTGTCAAGCTAAGCCTAAATCTGCATTTCCGTATATGTCCAACCTTGCATCAAAATATCTTCTTGACAAATACGAATTTTATTATAAAGAATCATTGTTCTCCATGAAGCCTATTTTGTTGGCCTCGGAAATAGATGATTCAAGACCGACTGTAATTAAAATCAGCACAAGTAAACCGGTATTCGTTTCCGTATTATCCGGTAAAATCAATACAATATATGATTTGGACGAGGTGTTAGATGGAAACTATTAAGAAAGAACATAATTTTATATCTGCTGTAGTTTATGTTCACAACGCAGCTAATCACATTGAGACGTTTCTCAATACATTATTTACTGTATTAAGTTCTAATTTTATCAATTCTGAGATTGTAGTCGTTAATGACGCCTCTACAGATGAGAGCGAAGTCAGAATCAGGGATTTTGCTTCTCGCATTTCCGACGTAAACATAAGTCTCATAAATATGAGTTATTTTCATGGTTTGGAAACTGCCATGACAGCCGGAGATGATTTTGCTATCGGAGATTACATTTTGGAATTTGATAACACTGTTCTCGATTTTGATTCAAAAGAAATTATGCGAGTATATCAGGAAGCTCTTTCAGGTTATGACATAGTCAGTGCTTCACCTGACCTGTCGGAAAAATTATCTTCTCAAATTTTTTATTCTTTGTTTGAGCATTATTCACGTTCTTCCGTAAGATTAACTACAGAAAGATTCAGAATAATCAGTCGTCGAGCTATAAACAGAATTGCTTCAATGAATATCGCAGTTATTTACCGAAAAGCGATTTATTCCAATGTAGGACTCAAAGTAAAGAATGTAAAATATAAGACAATCAACAACATCGCAGCTTCGGTAAATAAGTCTGAAAAAAAATATCGTTCCGCTCTTGCAATAGATTCACTTATTCTTTTTACTGATTTAGGATACAGATTCTCCATATCTATGACTTTCATTATGATGTTCATGTCTATATTTATGATTCTGTATTCAATCATAACATATTTGTTGGTTCATCCTGTTGAAGGTTGGACGACTACTATTTTATTCCTTTCTGTTGCTTTCTTCGGTTTGTTCGGAATTTTGACTGTTATTATAAAATATTTGCAGATTATCATTAATCTGGTATTCAAACGCAAGCACTACAGTTATTCTTCTGTAGATAAATTGAATTAATATAAGAGGTAAATATGGTATCATTGGTCGGATATACAGGTTTTGTCGGAAGCAATATTCTTGCCGGCGGAAAAAACAGTATAGATTATATATATAACTCAAAAAACATATGCGAAGCGTATGATACACAACCGGATATCCTGATTTATGCCGGTGTAAGAGCAGAGAAATTTCTCGCCAATAAGAATCCGGAAGAGGATTATAAGAATATATTGGCAGCAGAAGAGAATATCAGCAAAATTGCACCTAAGAAACTCATTCTTATTTCTACTGTGGATGTATTAAACAATCCTAACGGAATGGACGAAAGTTCAGCAATTGACACCGAGAACTTAAATGCCTATGGATATAATCGCTATATGTTGGAGATTTGGGCAAGAGAACACTATAATGATGCACTGATAATTCGTTTACCTGCCCTTTTCGGAAAAGGTTTGAAGAAGAATTTTCTCTATGATTTAATCAATGTTATTCCTGCAATGATAAAGGTCGACAAAATGGATGAGATATGCATATCCAACCCACTGGTAAAGGAATATTATAAACTGCAGGATAACGGTTTTTATAAAATTAACGTTCTGACTGAAGAAGAACGCATTTCCCTGAAGAAGGTCTTCACTGAAATAGGCTTTACTGCCCTAAGCTTTACTGACAGCAGAAGCAAATTCCAATTCTACAATTTGAGCAGTTTATGGGATGACATAAATATTGCTTTGCAAAATGATATTCTTCTGTGGCATCCCGCTACAGAACCAATCTCGGCGGCAGAGATTTATAAATATGTTAAAGGAACAGAGTTTAACAACATTCTCAGCAATTATTCCGACTATGATTACAGAACTAAATACTATTCTTTATGGAACGGAAATAACGGCTACATAAAGATGAAAAATGATATTTTAAAGGAGATAAAGGATTTCTGTGAAACTTTCAGTATCTAATATTGCATGGGAATCGGCCAAAGCCGAAGAAGCATACAGCATGATGACAAAATACGGATTCTCAGGGCTTGAGATAGCTCCGCCGGCTGTTGTAGGTGATAATCCGTATGACAAAATCGCTGACGCTGTAAACTGGTTTGATGATTTGCATTTTAAGTATTCCTTTGATATATCTTCCATGCAATCTATTTGGTTCAAACGAACAGAAAATCTGTTTATTTCTCCGAACGACAGTACGGTATTATTACAATATACAAAGAAAGCTATTCTTTTTGCCGAGGCACTGGGGTGCAAAAATCTTGTTTTCGGATGTCCTAAGAACAGAAATATACCTGACGGCATGACTTCAGATGATTCACTCGAATTTATCACTGAAATTGCCGAATTTGCAACAAAACACAACACAGTTTTCTCCATGGAAGCAAATCCGACTATATATAATACCAACTTCATTAATACCACCGAAGAAGCTTTGGAAATAGTAAAGAAAGTGAATTCTAACGGTTTTAAAGTCAATCTCGATATAGGAACGATGATACAAAATAATGAGTCAGCCGATATAATTCGCGAATACGTAAAATATATAAATCACGTTCATATCAGTGAACCTTACCTGAAACCTATAGTAAAACGCGTTCTGCACAGTGAGATAGCAAATATACTTAAATCTGAAGGATATAGCGGTTATGTCTCTCTTGAAATGGGTAAATCATCAGATATGTCACTTACTGATATGGAGAACAGCATGAAATACATAAGTGAGGTGTTCGGATGCTGATTGAACAACGAGAAGGTGTTCCTTCATATGAGATTATGGAATACAAACCACAGCAATGCGAGTATGTTTTACTGATACCTGTTATTAATGAAGGCGCAAAAATCAAATCAGAATTGGAACGTGCCCAAAATGCAGGCATCAGCAAATTCGTCGATATAATAATTCTTGACGGTGGTTCTTCAGATGGTTCTGTCGAAGAAGCTTTATTGAAATCACTCGATATAAATACACTCCTTATTAAAAAAAGTGCCGGAAAACAAGGTACTCAACTCAGAATGGGCTTTGATTTTATAAGCAAACGCAACTATAAAGGTATCATAACCATTGACGGAAACAATAAAGACAGCATTGAGAATGTCCCTGATTTTATCGAAAAATTAAAAGAAGGTTTTGACTATATACAAGGTTCAAGATTCATAAAAGGCGGTCGTGCAATTAATACACCGCTCTCTCGCTTAATCGCCGTAAAACTGCTGCATGCTCCGATTATATCTTTAAAGGCTCATCACCGTTTTACGGATACCACAAACAACTTCAGAGGATATTCTGTCAGATACATTAATGACAACAGAGTAAATCCGCTTCGTGATATTTTTGTATCCTATGAACTTCTCGCTTACCTGTCAACAAGAGCTACACGTATAGGCTACACGGCAACAGAAATTCCTGTAACGCGTGAATACCCGATTAATGTCAAAACACCGACAAAAATCAGTCCTATTAAAGGAAATTATGAGTTACTTAAGATATTGTTTTTGAATTTATTCGGACACTACGACCCTTAAACATTAAGGAACATCACGAATTTCTTCCAGACCGCTTGTGTTAAAGGAATAATCGTACTCTGTCACCATTTCATTAATGAATGCCTGATAGTTATTCATTCTGATAAATGAATTAACTCTGTCATACCATTCAGGTTTCTCAGATTCCGATACGAAGAAAACAACATAAAAGCATCCGTCTCCTTCAATAATCTTTTTATCATTAGGCTTACGGTTATCATCAAATATCCAATCATTTAAAACGTCGTTGTACTTACCAACATAGGTATTATTGTCAGAAGTAACCGTTACTATTCCGCGCAAAACTTCATCCGTATAGATATTCTCTACCTCAGCTACATTATTGGTGGATGCAATATATTCATAAATGCTCTGTGCAGTTTCCTGAGCTTGTGCCACTGAATAGAAATTCTCCAAAACAGAAGGATCTGCGCCTTCAAATTCTTCAGTTGAAACATAATTAACCTGAACAATTCTGACATCACGCAATGGTATACTTTGGCGCTGACGCTTTACAAAACACAAAACAATCGGGAATCCGTCATTATCATGAAAAATGACCGTGTCTCCGCTTTGTCTCTCCACATCAAAAAGCCAATCTCTGAAATCGGTATGTGATGTAAAATCAGTATAACGTACATTGCTTACCAATAAATCCTCAGAATCATCATTACTGCCTAAACTCTGTGCCGCAGCCAATTCAAACAAATCAGGATCATTTCCCATCGCAGCTATCATCTCATCTGCTCTTATGTTAGCAGTCTTAATAAACTGTTCATCTCGCTGTTCATATACAAATCGTGCTATCTTATAATCAACAAGATCATAGGCATTCGGATTCGCTTTATATGCTTCATCTGCTTGAGCTTCAGAAGCAGAGAGTTCAACCAGTTTGGCACCTGAAGAATAATCTTCTGTAAAATATTTCTTTGCTAGGGTATTAAGAACACACTGCTCATCAACCTGACTTCCGAAAACACCGCTTATATACGTATCAAGCGGAACCTTTATGTCTGAAGCTTTTGTCTGAAGCCAATCAACATAAGCACGTGCAAGAGAATAATGTTCATCCCCTATATATTCACCATGCTTTATCGCATCATCATAAAGAATCTGCATTGTCTGCATTTCTTTTGCAGTTAAATCAAGAAAATAATCTCTCGTTGTATCGAAAGAAGGATCATCAGATTTGGAATTCAACATTTCTTCAGTATCAGAAGCAAATATATCAACACCGTTCTCAATAAGAATATAGTGATACATAAAACTGAATTCCGAACTGTCAATATTTACTCCGTTAATGGTAAGCGGACTTTTTAGCTTTTCCTTTATTCCTGCTTCATAAAACACTGTTCCGCAAACAACCAGAATCACAATAATGACAGAAGTAATTATATAACCCAAAGCTTTTCTGCGATTCTTAGGATTTGTGCTGTGAGCATTATCAGGATTACCTTTTATATCAACTTTAACCGGTTCAACTTTATTCGGTTTATATGTAAAATCCGTATTTGATTTACTCTTACGAGAAGACAGCTTTATACTGTCACCGTCAAACACATCGGGATCATCATCATTATAATTTGAAACTACAGTAAATACTTCCTTGGTTTTTATCGGCGCAACTTTATTATCAACCGGTATATCAGGTTCAATAAAATCCGGTTCCTTACTCTCTGATATTGCAGTAGGCATCGGAGTCGTGATTTCCACAGCAGGAACTTCATTTATCGAGGACTGCGCATCTTCAGTTTCTGTTGAAACTATAGCTTCAGAAGAAACCTCTGCTGCAGATTCAGTAACCTCCGCCATCGGCTCAATACTTTGTGCACTGTTTTCAGTATCAGTTACTGAGTTTTCCTCATTATTCTCCGCGGCTGATTCAAACTTAACATCCAAATCCGTGTCGATATTCAACATTGCACTTCGTGTATCATTTTTAGTTTTTGAAGATTTCTTATCTTTACCAAACATCTATCTATCCCTCCGTCTTTGGTACAATCAATGTTACCGCATCCTTAATGCACTCTACACATTGAGGAAGTTCAGGTCCTTCTTCTCCGTCTATATCCAAAACTAAAGATTTACTTCCGTTATTAACTATACTTACATAACTTGTCTGAAAATATGTCACATTGTCATCCATTATATGTTCACCCATTACTATCCTTCCGAGAAGCGGAAAAATATCTCCGGGCTCAATCTTTGACAACACCAAAACATCAAGAAGTCCGTCATTCAATTCAGCTAATGACATCAGCTTTCTGAAACCGCCGACACTTCTTGAATTTGCTATAAGAAAAACCATAGCATCAGAAACGTTATATGTCTTCTCTTCAGTAATAAATGTCAAATTCATTGTCTCATTAAGTGTAGGCATTTCTTTAAGTGCAGACAACCAATAAGCTGCAGGACCGAGATTGGTTTTAAGTTGCGACGGTACAGAATACGGAACGTTTGTCATTACTCCTCCGGCAAGGACATTTAAAAAATAACAATCCTCGACTTTACCGCAATCAGCCTTTATAAACTCAGGATTGAGAAGCATTCTTGCAAAATCCGACGGGAGCTGAGGCATACCGATTGAATATGCAAAATCATTCACCGTTCCTGCTGTATAAATCGCAAGCGGTATTTTTTTATGGCCCATCTGAAGACCGGAAATTACCTCATTTACGGTTCCGTCTCCGCCTACTGCCATAAGATAGTCGTACTGACTTTCATCAAGGTTCATGGCAAAATCACGCGCATCAAAACGTTTTGCTGTATATGAAATATCGGCGCGCTCCAAACGACCGAGATTAAGCAAATAGCTTAAAACTTCCTCTACATTTAATCTTCCCTGTTCCCTTCCGGATGAAGGATTCATAATTATTTTAAGTCGTATACCCATTGTCTTCTCCTGATAGTGAACGGACTCTAACATACTAAGTTAATATATACTTTACCACAATAATTATAAAAATCCGTCATCACAGCCTATGCTGTAACATGACTGTAAAATACATTTTCGAGAACAACATACTACTTAACAAAAAGAGTGTGTAAATATTCTATAACTTTATCTTTATTAAATACATTCAGGACCCGCTCTCGCGCATTATCTCCATATTTATGTCGAAGCTCATCATCAGAGGAAAGTATGTTAATTGCCGCTGCTAACTCGTGTGTATCACATGGTGTCACCGTAATTCCCGTAACCTTATCAAGGCTTACATATGGTACTCCTGAAGGAAGATTCGTATTTATAACCGGTTTTCCGTAAATCATTGCTTCGGCCTGAACAAGCGCAAAAGCCTCAGATCTCTGAACAGAAGGCAACACAAAGAAATCACAATCGTTATAGGCAGCTTTCAGCTTCTCATCCGTAAGATAATTCAAAAAATGAATCTTTCCTGACATATTCATATCCGAAGCAAGTTTCTTTAAACTACTCTCAAGAGGTCCTTCACCGCAAATGAACAATTCCGTATCGTGCACCTCACCAAAAGCCTTTATCAATACATCTACTCCCTTATAATAAACCAATCTTCCTACAAAAAGAGCTTTACGCGAAGACGAATTTGTAAGTTTCTCGGTAAGAATACTTCTATATTCAGGATTTATACTGTCCGGATTGTATTGGGAAGAATCAATTCCATAAGGAATAACAATGCACTTCTCCTTGTAGCTTGGTAAATATTTCGAACCTGAAATGTGTCCCTCTGTTGCAACAATTATATTATTGGCTCTCTCAAGAAGTCGCTTCATAAACGGCTTAATAAAGAACATAACCTTCTCTTGTTTAACTATATCACTGTGCCAGGCTACAAAAAGTTTCCCCTTAATCCTCGAAAAGGTGACTGCAAAATCAGCCAACGGAAAAGGTACGTGAATCTCTATCACGTCGGCATTACGTGCTTTACGTCTGAATTCACGAATAAACGACAATGAAAGCGGACACGAGAAATATGTTCCGAGCGAACTCATTCTTGTAACCTTTATACCGTTTACTGTCTCAATTTGAGTCTTTGCTCTCTCCTTTTGGCAACACAAAACTTCAAGCTCAATATCATCATACTTACTGAGTTCCTCAGAATACTGTTTAACAAGAGTCTCAATTCCGCCTGTTACCGGTGAATAAAACTTATTTACCTGAAGTACTTTAACGGGTTGCATGTTACTTCTCCCCATTCATAATCTCTTCGTATATTTTATGCAATTTCACAGCGGAGGCCTCCCATGACAACTCTTCCGCACGTTGAAGACCTTTTTGTATCATACTTTCGCGTAATTGCTCATCGGAAGTAATTTCCAGAAAAGCTTCCCTAAATGCATCTGTACTGTCCGGCTTACATAATATAGCAGCATCCCCCACTACTTCAGGCAGCGAAGCCGCATCTGATACAATAACCGGTACCCCACATGACATAGCCTCAAGAGGCGGCATACCGAATCCTTCATATATTGACGGATATACAAATGCTTTAGCACCGCACATAAGCGGATTTATATCTTCACTGGATACATACTCCGTAAAGATAATATCCGACTCAACATTTCTCTCCTTAACCTTCTCGAAAATAGAATCATAAAGCCACCCCTTCTGACCGGTAATAACCAGCTTAGGATGTTCGGTGGTTTTACAATTATCAACAAATTCACAAAATGCATCAATCATTACAGGAATATTTTTACGAGGTTCAAGTGTACCTACATACAAAAAATAATCACCGCTGATTTGGTATTTCTCTTTTACCGTACTGATACGTTTTATATCGTCACACGGCTTAAAATGATTGCGATCAACTCCGCATGGCACAACTTTAATCTTTGAGGCATACTTCGGGTAAAAATATGATATCTCCTTCTTAGAGAACTCAGAATCGGTAACAATCACCTCAGCTCGTCGCATAGAACGCTTCAATGCAATTTTCAAATTCAGCTTTGTTCTGAAGCGTACAGTCTCCGGATATCGTTTATAAATCATATCGTGAACCGTAACAACAGCTTTTCCGTGCGTAAGCGGCGGAACTATATAATTAAAGAAATGCTCAATATCATTTTTACCTTCAAAAAAGATATTATACGGTATCGGTAAAAACCAAGTCAAAACTCTGTATATACGTCCGAGAAAGCCACTGTAATTAACATCAATATTTCCGTGCGAAAACCCGTTCAGACGTTTAATAGCTGACTCTGTCTGTTCCTGAGTCGGGCATCTGAAAAGATTATAAGAATACTTATCATTCGGAAAAAGTTTTCCAAGGGCTTCAGTCTGGCCGGCTTCACACCAACCGATACCGGTCATTTTGTCATTCGCCAAAGGTACCGCATCAAATCCGACTCTGATTGAATCAGACATTATAACAAATCCTCTCTGCCGATAGTCTTCAATTTCTCTACCATAAGCTTTACATCCTGTACTCTATCCTTGGAAGATACAAGAATAGCATCCTTGGTTTGCACAACTACAATATTCTCAAGACCTATTGTCGCAATAAATTTGTCTCCGCTGTTATCGAAAACTACAGAATTCTTGCAATCAATTATACCCTGACCGTCATTGCCTATTACTACATTGCCGGAATCATCTCTGTCAAACACATTCTCAAGTGCATCCCACGAACCAACATCATTCCAACCGAATTCAGCCGGAATGCAGAACACATCAGAAGCCTTTTCCATAATTCCGTAATCGATAGATATTTTCTCCAATGTAGGATATATCTCTTCTATTGCAGCCTGTTCTTCGGCTGTACCGAGCTTATCATAGATTGAATTTACCTTCTCATACATCTCAGGAAGATACTGCTTAAAGCAATCAAGAATTACAGATGCCTTCCAAATAAACATACCGGAATTCCAAAGATATTTACCTGAATTAACATACTCCTTTGCAACCTCGAGCTTTGGTTTCTCAACAAATCTGCGTAAATGATAAACTTCACTTCCTGCTTCTATCGGATTTGTCGAAAATCTGATATAACCATATCCGGTTGAAGGAAATGTAGGCCAGATTCCTATAGTAACAATTTTATTCATCTCATCAGCAGTCTTAAATGCAAGATTCAAAACTCTCTCATACTCTCTGATGTCACTTATATGATGATCTGCAGGAAGAACTGCCATTAGTGCGTCACCGTAAAGCTTCTTCATTGTCATGGCAGCATAAATAATACACGGAGCAGTATTACGCTGAACAGGCTCAACCAGAATATGACTTCTGTCAATCTCATCAAAGAGAACTTTATCCATTAAATCAGCCTGCATTCTGTTAGTAACAATAAAAGTATCTTCACGATTAATTACACCTGCATAATGTTTAACTGTCTCATTAATCATTACGTCGTTACCTGTAAGCTTTGCAAGCTGCTTCGGTGTTGTCATTCTGGATACAGGCCAAAAACGTGTCCCACCGCCGCCTGCCATTATTACTGCAACCTTCTTTAAGCCATCATTCTGCATATTAAAACTCTCCAAATAATTCAAAAGAAATATGTTGTTTGCAATAAACAACCAGAATAATTATACTATACTTTATCGTATAATTTCTCAATATTTTTTCAACGAAGGCAGTTTATGATATATAAATATTTGGTAGCAGCCGATATGGATAATACACTTATTCCACCGTACTCTGACATCACAGAAAAGAGTATGCAGGCTATAAAGAATCTGCGCTCACACGGCATTGCATTTACCTTTGCAACAGGACGTTCACATTATATGACAGGAACATATATTGACAAACTTGAAATAGATGTTCCGATAATTGCCTGTAACGGCGGAACGCTTTATGATCCGCTCAGTAAAAACTGTATTTATTCAAAAGAATTCACGCCGACTCAGGTTAAAAACATCCTTGGTATGTGTTTTGCCTCTGCAAATTTTATTGACGTTACCGGCTATTCCTCCAAGGGTATATATGTTCGCAAGGAAAGCTGCCGCAATGATTTTTTTGACAACTATAACGCGAAAGCAAAGCCTGAATTCAAAATTCCTCTGTTTAACTTGGAACCTTCTGTTCTGTCAATTCCGGACTCAGATTTTCCTTGCTTCACTAAATTATTAATAATAGATGCTCCCGGTAGTTTTACTGACATTATTAAAAACAACAGCGAATTTGAGGTTGTCTCATCCGCTGCCGGTTTTTGTGATATTATGCCGGCCGGTCAAACAAAAGGTGAAGGCTTAAAACGAGTTGCCAAACATCTTAATATACCGCTCGAAAATACCTTTGCCTTCGGAGACAGCGATAACGATAAATCCATGCTTACGGCGGCAGGCTTAGGCATCGCCATGGAGAACTCCACTAAGGATATACTAGAGATTGCAGACGCTGTTACACTTTCATGTGTTGATGACGGCTTTGCTTATGGAATAGATAATATAGTCTTACCCAGAGTTTTGAAATAGAGATTTTTCTTTTCGAAAAGAAAAACAAACCTCGTGACAGTGAGATATCGCGAGGTCTGTTAATAATGACAAAAATAATCTCAATTACAATATCAGAAACTTGTACTTCTCAACACTGTAAAGAGGGACAAACGGAATCAAGATTGGTACACTCTTTACATATGCCTGATATTCCGGATTTTCACCGTAGTTTCTGTTCTGGCGCACTTCAAGTCTTCTGGCACCACTGAACATAACAAATACGATTCCAATGTAACCCAGAAGTGCAATAATCCACTGACCTGCGGTCTCGAGAGAAGTAACACCGAATATGAAGACACCGGTCCACAGGATTAATTCACCCAAATAGTTTGGACATCTGACAAACTTAAATACACCGTTATCACAGAACCGCTTCGGATTCTTTTTCTTAGCTTGATTCTTAGTAAAGTCAGCTATAGATTCAAATACAATACCTCCAATCATCAGGATTACCCCGATTATGTAAGTAGCATTTACTTCTCTGTAACCATTATCAATACGATAGAAAACCGGTGATACCATCGCAACATACAAAACAGCGCAGAAAATATACAACATCAGTTTTACAAAAAACTTCATGGAAGAACCGTCTTTAATCTCTGTCTTCATGTGTTTCTGATAACTTTTACTCTTCATTTCTCTGATTAGCAGATATCCGCTGAGACGGAATCCGTAAAGAATAAGAATGATGCTTACAAATACAATCGGAAAGGTTAGTGTCTCTCGATAAAGAAACAACATCATTAAGCCTTGACCGCTTATTGAGAGTCCGTAACCGACAGAAATGAAGTAGACATACTTATAGAATCCTACGGCACTGCAAATCAGAGCGGCCACCAACATCATAAGCAAATTCAATGAGAAAGTCATAGGTAGAAAATCCTCCTCTAGATTTTAGTCGTATGTTTTATTCTACAATAAGTTATGACTATAAACCAATGTGCTTTTATATATTTATATCTAAAAAATAGGGTTGACTCAAACTGAGACAACCCCACATAAATTCAAAGTTCTTAAATCATTCGATACTAATCCACATAGCCGGACGAACGCCGCAAAGTGCACTTACATAGTCACCGTCAAGATATATCTTGCCTTCACTTGAAACACGGCTTGCATATGAATCATACTGACCAGGCGTTCTCATCCACCACCACATATCTGAAGTTTTAGCATTTCCGTTTCCAAGATACTCACCAACATCTGTATTACTGAAAATGAATACAAAATCTGTTGTATTAGCACCACCATTGGTACTGTATGTGGCATTATCAGGATTTGTGAGCTCTGTCTGCTGGATTCTGTCTTTAATTTCTTTGTTAAAAGAACTATAGAACTCACCGTTTAACCACTTACGAAGAGAACATTCTTCCCATGTAACAGAACCGAACTCATCATTATAAGGCTTAATATCTACAACTGAATCAGCCAATACAAGTGCTTTACCGTCCTCTATTGCAAGAACTGTCCACTCATAATCACCCAATTCAATGCTATCACCTACTGCTGAACCGGACAATCTGTTTATCTGGCTCTGTGCTCTGAGCAAAGCATCCTGCTTAGCAATTGATTTCTCACAGTTAATAGCTTGGATAGCAGCATCACCATAGCCGCCGATGCTATAGAAAAGATCAATGGCATCCTGATACTGACCTGCCTCGAGAAGTCTTTCAGCCTCCTTATACTTACAAGCATCAACCATATTAACGGAATCCTTGTAGTCACCTAAATTACGGAAAGCGTCAGCAGCTTCCATATATTTAGCATCATCCTTGAGTCCAACCGCTTTCTTGTATTTAAGTGAAGGAACAACATATACGATACACAAGATGATACCTGCAATAACAACCAATACCAACGGAATAGTAATTGCAACGGCTCTCTTCTCTTTACGTTTCTGCTTCAATACAAGATTCTCTTCTTCTGCTCTCTTAGCTCTGATTTCTCTGAGTCTTTCAGAAGCCTGTGACTTCAAATTATCTGCATCTGACCAACCTGCAATAGATTCCAACTGCTGGATAGCAGAGATAAGAACTTCTTCACTGTCACTTCCTATCTTCATCTTTGCTTCCTTATAGGTAGCAAAACGGTCTGCCTCAGTAGCCTTCTCATTACACTCTGAATAAAGGTCTGCTGAATTCTTATAGTTCTTGATTGTTATAAAAATACTTGCTGCTGTCGCATAATCCTGTGCATAACGCGCTCTGTTCATAATTCTTACTGCAGAATTATATTTTTCCTCCAAAGCAGCATCATTAGCAGCTGTAGCCGCTGCAGCTCTCATAGCCTCTGCAGACGGAATCAGGTCTTTACCGCCGCACTCTACAAGCTTTGTGTAATATTCATTACTCTTGAGTTCCTCAATATCTTCAGCAAGAGCTTCAGGCTGCGTAACTCCGACATCAACCATAAGTAAACCCAAATAAGCCTTGGCATTGGAAGGATCAGATTTAATTACTTCCTCATAATAAGATTTTGCATTATCAAAATCTCCTCTTCTAAGGTACATATCTGCACGGCCCAACTGAAGGCTCGCACCTAAACTACCTAAACCTGAATCACTGTTTTCTGACATAGACATCACACTCCCCGCTTAATATTTTTTTGTTTCTTCTATAACCTCAACATCATTTTATATTGTAAATGTTAATTCCAAGCGAATACATTGTTACAAATATTTGTATAAAAAGCAATTATTTTTTGTCATAAATGTGACTTCACACATAATATGTGAGCTTATTAACTAATATCGTCGCAATAAACATACAAATATTATGTACCAAAAGCAATTCATAACCTCGCATTCATATGATATTATAAATATGTTAATATGCTTTGTGTATTATGCAAAGAATTGTACATGTTTATTATTTTGGAGGTTAATTATCATGCACAAAAGAAATTTCAAAAAAACAATTGCAACTATCGGTATGTCTGCAGCATTGTTGTTTGCACTCAGCGGATGTGAGATGATTTACACCATCGGACTTGAAATTAACAAGGACGGAAGTGCAGAACTCACAAACGGAATGCTCATGGATAAGGAATTATATGAAGGTCTCAGCGAGTATTCCGATGAAGGTGATTCCGATCTCAGTGATGTCGAAGAAGTAAAACGCGGCAAGAAAAAATATTACTACATTGAGGGTGATGATTCGGAAGAATTTGATGATCTTGATGAAGCTACAGAGTTCTTCGAGGATGAAATGGAAGACGCTTTCCAAGATATAAAAATCACGAATAAGAGTTTTGAAGCAACATTTGATCCTGAAGCATTTATGGACGCACAGGAAGACAGTTCCGAATTAGAGGAATATGATACCGATATCGGAATTGAATTCTCTGTTACTTTCCCTAAAAAGATTTCCAAAACAAACGGTGAATTATCTGAGGACAAGAAGACCGTAACATGGAGCATTACCGATATGGATGAAGAGTGCGAAATGTATGCAAAGTGCAGTTCAGTTTCAGTACCTGTTATTATTGCAATTGTTCTCTGCTGTATTATCATTCCTTGCGGAGCATATTTTGTAATTACAGCTTCTAAGAAGAATAAAAACAATGACGACGATACAGTAAGTATTTCAAACAGTACTTCAAACAGTACTTCAAACAGTGTTCCTGCTTATACTCCTGCAGTAAATGATGAGCCTGTTGAAGCCGATACTTCTCGCTTCGCACCACCTGCATCAGATAACACTGCTTCTGTTGAAGCCGATCCTGCAGCTCCGATAGACAATGATGATGATGAGCTTTAATTAATTTACTGAATCTAAAAAACAAAACGGCTGTCTCAAAACATATTAGGAGACAGTCGTTTTTTATGCACAAAATAGGCTCTTTACGGAAAACTTGGGAATAGATAGAGTTTATAAAGGAGCATATAAATTCTAACGTTTGAGTTGCAAACACTAAAGCAAAGAAAGAACTGATTTACAACACTGAACCAACAATAATCGTCGTTCCCACGCTACGCCACGCCCCGGTCCCGGTAAAACTTCTCCAAATTGAGGTTGAAGACGGCAATTCCGCAAGATATGTTCATAAAATACGAAATATGTTTTTTGCAGGAAAGGCAATTATAGTGAATCCAGGAGCTATACGAAGCATCATGAATCAAAAAACTAACTACAAATTATTTAGCAATCTGTTTCCCAAGGAAAAAGCGGAGAGCCACAAAATAGCAGTCAAAGAACCGAATACAATTCTTCTCTTTCCTCTCAAGTAAATCAAAATTCATATAAAAAAGAGCTCCACATATCGTGAAGCTCCTTGATAATACATATGTAAAATGTATCGATTAACGCTTTGAGAACTGTGAAGCCTTACGTGCTTTCTTAAGACCCGGTTTCTTTCTCTCCTTCATACGTGCATCACGTGTGAGAAGTCCTGCCTTCTTCAACTCAGCCTTATAAGCTTCCTCGTCTGCCTGAACCAATGCTCTGGCAATACCATGACGGATAGCACCGGCCTGACCTGAAATACCGCCGCCGATAGCCTTAGCAATGATATCGAACTTAGCCTCTGTAGCTGTAACTACGAGTGGCTGACGAACAACGAGCTTCAATGTATCAAGACCAAAATAATCATCAATATCTCTCTCGTTAATAACAATCTTACCTGTACCAGGAACAAGACGAACGCATGCTACTGCATTTTTACGACGACCTGTACCGTAGAAATAAACTTTTCCAGCTTTCTTAGCCATTTATACGTTCCTCCTATTAATCTGCCATCTCATAAACTTCAGGCTTCTGTGCCTGCATGTTATGCTCAGCTCCAGCAAATACATGAAGCTTCTTAAACATCTGACGACCTAATGAATTCTTTGGAAGCATTCCCTTAACAGCAAGCTCCAAAGCCATCTCAGGCTTATTGTTCATAAGATTTCTATAAGTTGTCTCCTTAAGTCCGCCTGCATAACCTGTATGATAACGGTACATCTTCTGATCCAACTTTCTTCCTGTAAGAACCATCTTAGAAGCATTGATAACGATAACATTATCACCTGTATCAACGAATGGTGTGAATGTTGGCTTATGCTTACCGCGAAGAAGCATAGCAACCTCTGTAGCAAGACGACCCAATGTCTTACCAGAAGCATCTATTACAAGCCACTTTCTGTCAACTGTAGCCGGTGTAGCAACATATGTCTTCATATTGACTAACTCCTTAAAAATAATATATTCGCTCAATACGCGCCTGAGTATATTACTACCCAAGTCTCTTTATGTCAACACTTTTTCTTAAAAAAACTTCAAAAATTGATGTTTTTCTCGTTTTTTCTCGTTTATTCAACTCAATCCATTCTTATTTTCTTCGAAAATCTCAATTATCTGATTCATAGACTTCACAATATAATCAGCTTTACCTACATCCTGTCCCAATGATGTAGGATTATCATATCCGATTACTGTCATTTCGGCTGCTTTTCCCGCTCCTACCCCATTCGTTGAATCCTCAATAACTACGCATTCGTTGTTGCTGAATCCACCCAACTTGGCCGCAAGCAGATAAATATCCGGCGCAGGCTTTCCGTGCTGTACCTGAAATCCGTCTACTACATAATCCAGATACTTACGAATATCAAGATAGTCAATTACAAATTCTATAAAATCGCGTCTTGAAGAGGATACTATCGCAACACTTATACCATTTCCCTTTAGGTACTTAAGTAATTCGGTAAGTCCTCTGCTCTCGGTTACATTACACTCCGGAATCATCTTTATCATAGTTTCCCAATGCAAATCCAATAATTCAGGTATAGACATACTAAGATTGAATGTGTTCTTCATTGAAAGCCACAAATCTTCGGAAGATGCTCCGATAAACTTCTGTCTTATTCCGGGCTCAGCGTCAGCACCCAGATTACTGAGTATTCTGTCCAACATCATATCATGTACAGGTTCACTGTCCAAAAGGACACCGTCCATATCAAAAAACACTGCTTTAATCATATCAGAATCCCTTATTCTTTAATTCAGAAACTATATTCACGTAAAATTCTCTGACATCAAAACCATTAATGTTCTCTCGATTTAAATCAATTACATCACCATGCGATATTCCTCTTTTACCTTTTGGTTCAAGGAATGTATAGTCAGAACCCCATTTAAATGAGTTTATACCGACGAGGCCGTCATTAGGTCCGTCAAACAGACCTACCAGTTTACAGGATAGATTAAGAGGAAACTTTCCCGAACTTGATTTTGTCAGCTTAGAGCCGTACGACTGATAGTAAACATCCGGTGAATCCATGACTTCTTTATTACGCTTTTCGCATGCCTTAAAGGTTAAATCCGTTACTGCCGCAATAAAATCCGGGTTGGAATCACCCATTTTGGTTGCCGCCGAATTGTAAGCAGCAGCTATTTTTTCCTGCTTATCTTTCGGTATTTTATTAAGAAGATAATCGGCAAATTCACAGCCTCTGTGCGGTGTATTTATTGTTGTCAGTGAAGCAACATACTTATCCATATTACACTTAGTTATTGCAGTTCTTGAATCCAAGCCGCCTTTTGAATGCGCAATAATATTCACCTTTTCAGCACCGGTCTCTTTTAATATCTCCATAATTCTGGCAGACAACTGAGATGCACTGTCATCCACACTTGAAGCACTGTTATGATTCCCATAAAAACAACGTGCACCGTTTGCTTCGAGTTCATGCGGAATGCGCCCCCAATAATTCAAATGCTCAAAATCTCTGAAGAAGACACCATGTACCATGAGTATCGGATACTTAGTACTGCATATATTCTCAGAGGCACGTGAGTTATTCAACTTGATTTTTTTCTTCTCAAAGCGATACTCTTTACTTACAACAGTAATAATTTTTCCGAGCATTACGAGATGAACTATCGGAATCCATCCGAAAATGACACCGAGAACTCTGATTTTCAAACCGAGTTGAACCGATGTAGTGTAAACAGTAATTATTCCTATCCAGAAAACTATAAATTCTATTACGGCAATAATAATTCCGCTTATAAGCCATGGGACAAAATTATCGGTAATGCTGCTCAGGTTTATTAAAAAAACCGCTGCTGCCAGTAGCAACGTACCGCTGAAAAACTTCAAGCAATTATTACCAAAATGCATTGTGTCCAGTCGACTCATTTAATGCTCCTTTTCGAAAACAACTACAGAGATAATTCTACTCACATGATTGTTTTACTTCAATAGCATTATTTACAAAAATACCATTCTCATTCTTGCTTCTTATTATAAAATCGAAGCGATCGTTATCTGTGCACATGTAGAAATCCTCAGAAGGGAATATGTGCTGTGTTGCCGGATTAAAAAAATGCTTTCCTCCGCGATATCGCAATTCTTCGATACGTCTCGGCAGTACGGACTTTATAAACTCATTATCATTTTCAAGTAAAGCTCTGATATATTCTGCACACTATTCATCCTCAGGCGCTTCCTTAATTCCGCTGTTTCCCATTGCAACCAACGACACCTTATCCGGATTGATACGCTTAATGTATTCGGAAACAGCACGGGCATTAACAAGGCTTCCCGTAATTATTTCAGACGCATTTATACTGTTTACTATTCCCTGTGTACCCGCACTGGTTGTATGTACGGCAATAGTATTTTCAAGGAATTCTGTAATCGAGACTTTTATCTGCGAAGGAGAGTTTCCGTAAGTAAAGCCTTCCAACGGAATTCCCTGACGTTCCCCGATTGTAATAATCTTTTTATCGGGATAATCCTCAGCCAGTCGCCGGGCAAGAATCTGTGCTTCATCAACTGTGCCTGCAGGATATATTTTCTCTGCACCCCAGGAAAACAAATAGCACTCAAGCGAGAAAGCCCGAAAGACATCAATGATAACAGTGAGTCCTCGGGCTTCTTTACTTCCTTCTATATATCTGTAAATATCTATATCCATTACTGAATTATTCTTCTTATTGCAAGAATTGGCTTACGATCTATATTTGCATAGATAACACCTGTAGAATATGTAGAAGCATGTACAATCTGACCGTTACCTACATAAATACCGCAATGTCCTGAATATCCAGGTGATGTCTCATAACATACAACATCGCCCGGCATTACATCTTCACGCGCAACTGAAACACCACATGTAGCCAAAGAATTTGCAAAATGCGGAAGTCCGTCAACACCAACCTGTCTGTAGCAGTAAACAACAAGTCCGGAACAATCAACACCGTCGGCAGATTCACCGCACCAAACATACGGCTTACCTACCATAGATTCAGCAACATTGGCAACACTCTGACCATTACATCCGGTAATAACAGGAAGTGACGACACATCGCCTGTAGAACCGCTGTATCCACCGCTTGAAGAAGACGAACCACCGCCGCCGTTTCCACCGCCGCCGTTTCCAGCTGTGCTCTGCGGCTTAGGCGTCGGAGTCGGAGTCGGTGTAGGGGTCGGAGGAGGAGTCTCCGTTGTAAATGAACGATAAACATAACCTGTTTCACCGTCAGGGGTTACGACTTTAAACCACTTATCCGCAGCTGCTATAACATGAAGTTTTGTCTCATCATAAAGATTGGCAATAATTTCACTGTCTACTGAAGCTTCGCTTCTGAGAATAAGGCTTCCGGTATCAACCCAAACAGTAAAATCGCAATCTACCCAAACCATTTGGTATGAAAGTGATGATGTAAGAACATAACCCTCAGCACCGCTTTCGGTTTTGATTTTTGACCATGTATCACCTATACCGATTCTTTGTATCTGCGATCCGTAATTTAACGTAGCCACAGTAACAGAACTCATATCAGGTGTTTCCTTGAGAATTGAATCTCTTGCCGCTATATAATACGGTGTATCATCAGGTGCAAAAACATCAGTAGACAACAATTCAATCGGAAGATCGGCTTCGTCATATTTCTGTACTACCGTATATGTAGGAACATCATTATATATTGAATTGTCCACATACGCAGTTTCTCCATCTTCCGGACCATAGCCTTCCAAATATGTCGCTTGAACAACTCCGCCCTGAATAGCAGATACCATCTGACCGTTAGTTGTCTCTGAATATGACCAACCCTCTATTAATCTTTCCTCAGGCTCTTCATCCTCAGGAACAGGCTCATAAGTATCTGCATATGCATTACGTACCATCGTAGACGGCAGTATATTATTCATTATGCCCAACGGCAATGATAATACAGGTGCGGTAACAATTGCCGTAACTGCTATTACCAAAATATATTGAACTGAATTACGTTTTCTATTCATATTAAAATCCTTTTCAAAACTTACCATTTAAATTATATTACTGAAAAACATGTTATTTGATTTCAGTTTGGTGACATTTTAAGATAGGTTCGATACTCACGTTTCAATAACAAAGCTCATTTACAGTACAACGTTACTTAACTAATTATGCTTCAGGCATTACTCCGAAGCTCACAGGCATATCTGTATATACAGGAATAAGAAATGTAAATCCGGAATCAATCATATCTATTGCTGCATAGCTGTCATAATATCTGACGCCTTCTGTATATGCCATTGATATATTTTGTGCATATTGATGTTCATACAGACCATTCTCATCGTCTACTACATCAAACTTCTGAAAATACAAGGTATCCTGTCCTTGAGCAGTATATCTTGATGCAATCCACAGTGCACCTCCGAAGATTGCATTTCTCGGAGAATTCCAAGGCAAATAGAGTGACGCTTCCTCAGGTGTAATCTCCTGTTCTTCAGGATTCTTGCCCCACATTGCATACTTTGCACCGTTAATTACAGCACCGTTTGCAACATTAGGATCAGGTGTGGAACCGATATTGTAGAAATTGTAGTATCCTTCATATCCCGGTACGGTACCATGACACAAATCAGATATTCCGCCGTAACCCATTTCCTGAATAATTCTGCTGGCAAGAAGATACGGTGATACATTGGCATTGGCTCCGGCATCATATATTATCTGAGCATAATCCTCTTCGCTTGTATCCATAAAGCTGCCTTCAATCATGGATTTAACTCCTTCAATCGTTTGACAGCTTGCATCAAAAGACTGCAGCTCAAATGCAAATATATGTTTCTCGTCAAGCATATTACGCGGGTCAACAAAATACTGAACTACAGAAGTCTTAGCCATTTTCCAACCGCCGTTATCATAAACAGGACTGGAGGATACGGTCCATCCCGGATGTGAATTTACATTAGCCAGGCTTCTGCTTCCGTTATCCTCATTATTCATAACAGTCTGAAAGCTTAAACCGGTGTTATATGCCCTGAATATATAGTCAGGATGAAGAGAATGCAAAAGCCATAAGCCTGAATAATATGATTCAGGAAACTCCGCAAGTGTTGTCTCACAAAAATCACCACTATCATCACCTACAAGAAAATACACTCTGTATGTATTAACTTCACCGTCAAAATCAGTAACCTCTATGTCAACAACAGATTCACCCATTGTTACCTCAGTGTTCTGTCCCTGCATAAGTGAATCGGAATCGATACCGTGTCTGCTTACAATCTTCAACTGACCGCAATAGCCATCCTGAATTTTACAGTTAACTGCTACATTAATCGGATTGGAAGAATAGAATGCATAATTGAATGTATCTTTATCAAAAACAGGCATCACATTTACATTGTTGCCGTTTGAAGAATTTACAAAATCCGTACCGATAAGTCTACCGTTAACAGGCAAAACACTAAAGTCGCTCGTTGCTGTTTCATATGTATTAAGATTCAAATCGGTAAGAACAGCAGTATATCCGTCCGGCATATAATTCACAGATACAAAATTTCCGTTATAAATTGCAGCATCACGACTTTGAACCATAGTGTACTCAAGAGGCTTTATCTCAACTTCTTCACTGCCGTTGTCTGAACCCGAAAGACCGTATTGCTCGCCTCGTTCTACCTTTATGTAAAAAACATTAGCCACACTGCTGATTCCTGTCTCCTCTGAAATCTGATCGGTATCCTGTTTATGTCCTCTCAGAATCTCATAATTCACCAGCTTATTATTCTTCATATTAGGAATATCATTACAACCGATAGCATCGCCGTATGCATCATATATGGTAGCCTTAACATCCTCATTCATATCGACAAAGTTTACATAGGCATTACGTTCCTGAGCATCAAGATAGTACCATGAGCAATCACTTTCAGGTTGGACACTTCCGTGCTGCACATTGTCGTTTTTGAGCGGCATGATATGCGGAATATATATATCACCGCCGTCAAGCACTACTCCGTTTCCGTCAGAGGTTCGAAGCAAGACATTGACTTTGTGTTCACCTTCACTTACTCCAGATGTATCCCATGCCAGACTGAAATCTTTGGATGACTCGTTCTCCTCGGATATTTTTAAATATCCCTGATATAAGGTTCCGTCAACAAAAAAATCCGTTCTTACTTCATCACCTTCAATATCAAAATGGCCCCTAACAAGTCTGATTCCTATCGTATAACCATCACTGCCGGTAAGCGGACGGTCTATTGTGCAGCTGTTGAATCTGCTCATATTGCTGTCATCAACCGAATTGACAGGTGCATAATCAGAATTGATAAATGCTATTTCTTCGGCAATTACATACTGTCTTGAATGTTCCCGAAGCATAGACTTAATCTCATTACTATCATTCTCCGAAGCTTCATCTCCATACAAAATTCGCGCAAGACTCTGAGCAAAACAGTCATCACTGCTGTCATTCAGAATAAATTCGGCATCAGTCAAAGCTTTCGTCACATAGTCACCGACTGTCATCATTCCGCTGTCTATTCTGGAAATAATAACCTCGGAATCATCTTCAGAACCACCGGTTACTTCAAGTGTTCTGTTTATAACAGATACACCGTCCGCAGTAAGTGCTGCTCGCTTATTCCCTGACAAATTTTTAAAAACAGCAAGGCACAAAACTATACTTGCCGCACAGCCGATGCACAATAAAATAATCAAAACCAAATACTCTTTGGCTTTTATTCTCATGAATTACCTCCGCTTATCTCATCCAATGTCATTCCGTAAGCAGGAACAAATTTCTCCATGAATATCTTTACTGCTTCAATATCAATGTCGTCTATAGTTTTCTTTATGGTCTCACCGGCACTGATAAACTCCTTATTACCGGACTGTATCTCGGTAATACACTTAATATATGCAGATATTCTGTCAGCAGCCTTTACCAAACGTTTGCATAAAATATCTTCCTCAGATTCAAAATGAGGAGCAAGTAAGTCCATATAAATCTGTTGCATATCTTCCGGCAAAAGATTTGTAAGCGTAGTAGCTGCCTCATACTCCACCTCTCGATATGCATTCTTTATCTCATTATTACGATACTTAATAGGTGTAGGCAAATCACCCGTTATTATCTCTGTACAATCATGATACAGAGCCAAGGCCTGAACCTTGTAAGGATCAGGTAACAAAGCACCTTCCTTATCCTTATTAAGATTGTTGTTAATAAGGCACAAGGCATGTGCAATAACCGCTACATCAAAGCTGTGTTCCTTAATGTTCTCGTAATTGCTGTTACGCATCAGACCCCAGCGATTGATGTACTGCATTCTGTCAAGCATTGCAAAAAATCCGCATTTATTAACATCATTCATATAAGTTCCTCTTTCACATCGATGTAAATACATTATAGCGATTAGATATCTGCATTAACCCTATAATTCCTTTAAGAATATCTTAAGCTGTTACAAAAAAACATTTAAACACCGAAAATCCGTTCAAAACATTCAGTCGCATAATTATCGGTCATTCCGGAAATATAATCGGAAACAATGATTATCTTATCTTCATTCTCACGCTTCGGATGCTTTTTAACATACTCCGCAAACTGCTTAACCATATCATTATTGGAATTCAAGAGCTTCTCACAGTCGTTAATTGCATCATCTAACAAATCGCTGAATTTATTGAAAAGTTCCTCAATAATCAAATTTGTTTTCTTCTCATAAGTCTTAATACGCTCGTTAAGATATATGTTATCTTTACTGCAAATAAGAAGCTTGTTAAACGCTTCAAAGTTATTGTCGGATAACGATATTACATCACCGCCGAGTTTACGTGAAGTATGAATAATATCGGCAACAAGCGTATTAATTATTTGAGAATTTCCTGAGCCGAGTCTTGTCATTATTTCCTTAGGAAAACTCTCAATATTATCAAGAATGCCGGCACGCATTGCATCTTCCATATCTCTGCCTACATAAGCAATCTTGTCTGCAAATCTTACTACACAACCTTCCAATGTTGCCGGAGCAATAGTACGATCTGTTGCGTACTCATAAAGCTTCTCCTTCACTTTATCACGTCTCGGGAACAATGCCTGTTCTCCGTAAGACTCACCACAGTGAGATACAATTCCGTCTCTTACTTCAAAGGTCAGATTTAATCCGTAATGATTATTATGTTCCTCCAAATAATCCAATACACGAAGGCTTTGCACCTCATGACTGAATGATAATTGCGGATTAACCTTTTTAAGACATTCAGACAACATTCTCTCTCCGGAATGTCCGAAAGGTGCGTGACCGACATCATGACCGAGCGCTATTGCCTGAATCAAATCCGTATTCAGATTAAGTCCACGTCCTATAATACATGAAATATAACTGACATAATTAACATGTTCTATTCTCGAACAGAAATGATCATTATTCGGATTGAAGAAAACCTGCGTCTTATGTCTTAACCTTCTGAACGCTTCGGAATAGATTATTCTTCCGATATCTCTCTCATAACAACTTCTTACTATACACGGAGACTCTTCGGTGAGGCGTCCCTGCGACATACTGCTCCTGCAAGCTCCCGAGGCAAGACTCTTCTCTCTTTCCTCACGCAGAGAAAATATAAGATTGGTATCAATCTCATTGTCCACAAGATTGGGATTTGCCTGTACCTTGTCAAATTCATCTGCAAACATATCAAACATATTACTGTTATTCATCATACAACCTGCCTATCAAAGAATTATCACAAACCAAAACTTCCTGATATTATTATATATTTATTTGTACTCAGTTATGTATCAGTTTTGTTTCTTTTAGCAGTCTGAATCGGATATATACTGTAAATATTTATGCTTTCTTAATTCCGCTTGTGCTGAGAAGAAGATTCTTCGTCATTCCGTCAAAATCCAAAGTCAACAGAGCATCGCCTGCAATCGGTTCTGCCTTAACAATAATACCCTCTCCGAATCTCGGATGTAATATTTTAAGTCCGACAACAGCCTCAGATACAGAAACAGAATCAGCTGCCTTCGCAGAAGCAGCATTTGTTCTTATCTCTGCAACAGGAGCGCGATTCCTGTTTACCGCTTTGACGCCGCTTGCCTTGGCACCGTTAAGGAAACCGGTAGACAGGGCCGAAGCAATCTGTTCCTGCGATTTTTTGCGTAAATCTGCAGGAAGCGGAGTATCATCCTTAACCTGCTCACGCTGATGACCCATTTTATACAAATGCTTAGGATCTATTTCTTTAAGAAATCTGGAAGGCGGATTTATCTGCGTCTGTCCGAATAAAGTTCTTCTCTGAGAAAGAAGGATGAGAAGCTTCTTCTTGGCTCTGGTAACGGCAACATACATAAGTCGTCTTTCTTCTTCCAACTCCTTAAGGGTTTCTGATTTATAACTCGGAAAAATGCTTTCCTCAAGTCCCACAAGGAAAACCACGCCGAACTCCAAGCCTTTACTGCTGTGAATAGACATGAGCTTAACAAAATCATCGCTCTCGGTATAATTATCACCCTCCGAATATAAAGCCACATTTGTCAGGTATAAATTAAGCAAACCTGCAAGAGTATCTGCAGTCTGATTCTCTATATCCTCATAATCGGCATCCGGATTGTCTGCATCATTCCTGTCAGAATTTACGGTAACAGCGGAATTTGCCGGAGTCCTTGTTTTCTTCTCAAACTCTATAGCTTCTGAAAGAAGCTCCTTCAGGTTCTCAACACGATCTGTTACTTCGTTCTTCTTTTCCTTTGTTCTGATTATCTCATCAATAATTCCGGATTTCTCCTGAACTTCAGAAATAAAAGCATCAAATGACATATCATTGGCATTAAGCATATTTCTGAACATCTCAATAAGCTGAACAAATTCACCTATTTTCCCTGCAGAACGAGACAACTCAGGAAAACTGTATATGTTCTTACACACTTCCATCGACGATATATTATTCATTATCGCGATTTCATGTATTCTTGTTACCGTGGTAGTACCTATTCCTCGCATCGGAACATTAATAATTCGTCCGAATGCCAAATCGTCCTTATCATCTGCAATAAGTCTCAAATAAGCCAATACATCCTTTATTTCTTTACGATCGTAGAATCGTGTACCACCGTAAATTTTATAAGGTATACCCTTCTCTCTAAGCGCAATCTCCAAAGAACGTGACAAAGAGTTCATTCTGAAAAGAATTGCCATATCAGAATATGTAAACTGCTTTTTCTTCACGAAATTCTGAATCATATTGGCTGTAAAATTTGCTTCATCTATCTGTGAATCCGCATTCATTACAATAATCGGACTTCCCTCTTCGTTCGCTGTCCTCAATGTCTTTTCCTTACGACTGGTATTATTGGCAATAATCTCATTTGCCGCATCAAGAATAGTCTTGGTTGAACGATAATTTTGTTCAAGCTTTACTACCTTGGCATTCTCGAAGTCCTTCTCAAAATCAAGTATTACCTGTACATTCGCGCCTCGAAAAGCATATATTGATTGGTCATCATCACCTACAACACAGATATTACGGCTGTATGCCGACAGCATCTTTATTGCTTCATATTGCGGATTATTGGTATCCTGATACTCATCAACCATTATATATCTGAATCTTTTATGATAAATATTAAGCACATCCGGATTCTCTCTGAACAGTTTAACAGTGTATAAAAGAATATCATCAAAATCCATGGCATTGTTTTGTTTGAGCTTGGTCTCGTATTTTTTATAAACAAGTGCACAGGCTCTGTAATATGGATCTGTTCCGGCAAGTGCAGAAAACTCCTCCTGAGTCTGCATGTGATTCTTGGAATCGGAAATAACGCTTTGTATCGATCTCGGCGTATATGTCTTATCTGACAAATCCAATTCCTTAAGTGCTTCCTTTATCACCTTAAGTTGATCATCAGTATCAATAATCTTGAAGTTTTTGTCATAGCCCAAAAGATCCGCGTGTCTTCTCAAAATACGCGCAAAAATACTGTGAAAGGTGCCGCACCAAAGATACTTAGACTCTTCTCCGATAAGGCTTCCTATTCTGCTTCTCATCTCATTTGCAGCTTTATTGGTAAAGGTAATAGCCATGATTGAACCCGGATATATGCCGTGTTTCTTTATCATATATGCGATTCTGTATGTGATTACTCTGGTTTTACCTGAACCTGCTCCCGCAAGAATCAAAAGCGGTCCGTCTATAGTCTTAACTGCTTCTTTCTGTTCGGGATTCAATTCCTCAAGAAGTTTATCAGCATCACTGCTTTCGCTATCAACTAAAGTCTCCTCATATGCTTCATTCAAGCCTTCGAGGAAATCTAATTCATTTGTATCATCCACTGTTTCTGTCTCCGATTATTTATCTGCTTTCAAAATTCTGTCAACGGCTGCAGTTACTGTCAATGCTATAATAACCGCACACGCGCCCTGCAAAACATTTGGAAATATCGCACCTACGGAATACGTAAGGTCGTAAATAAAAATTTCCGCAATAAAATATCCTGCTACCATTATAATCTCAGCCAAGGTAAATAAAGGGACTTTAAGCTTTACATTTACAGATTTTATTGCAGCTAATCCTACAAGCGACTTAATAATCAACGTAGCCAAAGCAAAATGGGCATAACCGGTCAGCAAATCACAAAGTGCAGAACCCAGTCCGCCGGACAAAGCAAATAATACTTCTGCATCCGTCACGCGTAACTTTGATTTATTTAAATGTTTTATATGTGATATCTGAGGTTTTTGCAAACAATATACACAAATAAGTATAAAAGCATCGCCGAAGTTGACGTGCCCTACAGGCGGCAAATGTATTCTGATAAATGTTCCTGCACATACCAACGCAGCAACAATTGCACAACAAGCTATTACTCTGATTTTATATCGATTACTGTTTTCCATAGGGAGATTATACACTAAAAACTCTGCTTTTCGAGCATAAAAAATAACCAAAAAAAATACAGCACAAACACCAAATGTGATGTGCTGTATCAGTAAATAAGTCGTAATTAATTACTTAACAAGAGCCTCTGTTTCCTGAGCGATTGCAAGCTCCTCATTTGTAGGAATAATGCAAACTGTAACCTTAGAATCATCTGCAGAAATAACAGACTCAGATCTGTTACCGTTGTTCTTGGCAGGATCAATCTTTACACCCATATACTCAAGACCTTCACAAGCAGCAGCACGGATGTAGTCGGTATTCTCACCGATACCTGCAGTAAATACGATTACATCAACTCCCTGCATTGCAGCAGCATATGAACCGATAATCTTACGTGCCTGATACTCAAACATATCAAGAGCAAGCGTAGCTTTCTCATTACCTTCCTTAGAAGCCTTCTCAAGATCACGGAAGTCAGAAGATACCTCAGACAAACCCTGTACACCTGACTTCTTATTAAGGAGATTGTCAACCTCATCTGCTGACAAATTCTCATTCTTCATAAGGAAAGGAACAATAGCCGGATCGATATCACCGCAACGTGTACCCATACAAATACCTGCCAAAGGAGTAAGACCCATGGAAGTATCTACGCACTTACCGTTCTTAACAGCTGCGAATGAAGAACCGTTACCAAGGTGACATGTAATAATCTTAAGATCCTCATACTTCTTACCAAGGAAATCAGCAACTCTTCTTGATACATAACGGTGTGATGTACCGTGGAAACCATAACGACGAATCGAATACTTCTCAGTAATCTCTGTAGGAAGAGCATAAGTATATGCCTTAGGAGGCATTGTCATATGGAAAGCCGTATCAAATACTGCAACCTGCGGAGTACCGGCAGGAAGAACTGCCTCGCATGCCTCAATACCTGTAAGGTTAGCAGGATTATGAAGAGGTCCTAATGGGAAACAGTCTCTGATTACTTTCTTAACGTCATCATTAACAATAACGGACTCACTATAGTATTTACCACCGTGAAGTACTCTGTGGCCGACAGCCTTAATCTCACTGATATCTGAAAGAACACCGTGATCCTTATCTACCAAAGCATCAAGAATCATCTTTACGGCAACCTTATGGTCAGGCATAGCTTCAGTTGAGATAAAATCCTCTTTACCAGGTGCCTTATATGTGAGCTTACCGTCAATACCGATTCTCTCACAGTTACCCTTTGCAAGAACATCACCGGTCTCAGTCTCAAACAACTGGAACTTACATGATGAACTGCCACAGTTAATTACCAAAATCTTCATTGGAAATAAATCTCCTTTATTCTGTTTAGTTATTAATCTATTAGATACTACTTATTTATCAGCCCTGCATCTGAGCCTGTACAGCAGTAATTGCAACTGTACCTACGATATCATCTGCAACGCAACCTCTTGAGAGATCATTTACAGGCATAGACAAGCCCTGGAGAACCGGTCCGTAAGCACCTGCATTAGCAAGACGCTGAACGAGCTTATAACCGATATTACCTGCCTCAAGTGAAGGGAATACCAAAGTATTAGCCTTACCTGCTACATCACTATCCGGAGCCTTAAGACTTGCAACCTCAGGAATAAGAGCTGCATCTAACTGAAGCTCACCGTCTACTACAAGATCAGGGAACTTCTCTTTTGCAATTCTTACTGCCTCAGCAACCTTAGTAACATCGTCATGCTTAGCAGAACCCTTTGTTGAATATGAAAGCATAGCAACCTTTGCATCCTTGCCGGCAAGAGCCTCAAATGACTCTGCAGACAACTTAGCAATCTCTGCAAGCTTCTCTGAATCAACGTCAGTATTAACTGCACAATCAGCAAATACGAACATTCCGTTCTCACCGAGAGTACAATTCGGTACTTCCATAAGGAAGAAACCTGATACAGAACTGATACCCGGCTTTGTCTTCAAAAGCTGAAGAGCCGGACGGATTGTATTTCCGGTTGAGTGACATGCACCGGATACAGCACCGTCTGCATCACCGCACTTACACATAAGACATGCATAGTACATATAATCCTTTTCCATCTGAGCCTGAGCATCTTCCGGTGTAACACCCTTCTTTGCTCTTAATTCAACAAATTTATCAATATACTTCTGCTTATTAGGATCATTAAACGGATCGATTATTGTTGCCTTGGATATATCATAGCCGGCACCGTTCTTTGCAATTTCTTCAGGAGTACCGATAATTACAACATTTGCAATATCCTCCTTAATAATCTTCTCAGCAGCTTCAAAAGTTCTCTTATCCATTGATTCAGGAAGAACTATTGTCTTCTTGTCTGCCTTAGCTCTGGCTTTAATAGTGTCAATAAATGCCATAGTTTCCACCTCGTAATTTATATATTTTGCAGCGCCTGAACGATTCGTTTATTAACCGCTGACGCAAGATTGCACAAATTCAAGTATACTCCCGAAGGTGGATTTTGGCAATGTATAATCTCACTCCGACACGCCTGCTGCCGCTGATTCTCTCGCATCAAAAAAAACACCTTTCGCACATGAATCTACAGTTCTCACATTCTGAATAATCTGGCATTACCGCAATATGGGCAGTTAAGCTTCATAGTCGAATAATCAGGCTTCATTGTACCGCCGCAACACTCACATTTTGTATCAACTGCGGACTTATTGCTTTCATAAGAACATCCCGTTTTACCTGAAAGATACTCCTCAAACACCGAGAGTGCCTGCTGTTCATATGAAGACAGCTGATTATCGGCAGTTGCAATTGCCTTAGCTGTATCCAAAAATGATATAAGGACCTCAGGATTTACTTTATTCAGATACTGTTCTGTAAATAAAAAACTATTGGTTTTGTCTTCAGAAATCTTTTTTATCTCATCTCTGTAATATCTCGGAAGTGACGGAGAATTCAAAATTGCTCCGACTACACCGTCCAATGCAATCTGCTCTTCTCGTGACAGCACTCCGTCAGCTTTAGCAATATAATAACATATAGCTATCTTTGCCAATGTAGCATCCGCTGCAGAATTAGTTGCACGGAAATCAGCATTTACATTATTACCCATTGTACCGGTAACATTTCCGAATATCTCACTCACTCGATTGGATATTAAATCAGGATCAAGAAAATCCCGCATATTATTAATTTGATTGTTACGCTTCTTAACTTGACCAATTACAATGGCCATCATAATAAACGGTAGTAAAAACATAAGTATACCTCATATAATGTTTCAGAATTTTACTATGATATTGTACCATTTTCGAAGGAGAAAGGAATATACGGAAATACAAGTTTATATATCAATATCTCGCACCGGGTAATGTTTAATTATCTTTTATTTCGTTGTACAATTATGTTGTAATTTATTTGAATGAAAATAGTATCGGAGGTGCACTATGCTACTAGATATACTCTTTAAAAGTACTCCTGATAGGGATCCTCTCAACATATACTTTAATAAGGCATTGGCAGAAATAGCAATCTATTACTACATCATAAATGCTGACAAAGATATTAACACAAAAGAGAAGCAGTTTGTAGACAATAAAATAAACGATTACCTGAATAACACATACATTCCGGAGGACTTCAGAAATGAAGTCAGGTTAATAAAAGAAAATCCAAATATACGCTTGGAAAGAATCATTGAACTTCTCGACCGTTTGAATATACAAGATGCAGAAAATCTGCTTTGTGCAGCAAATGAAGCTGCTCGTGCAGACGCAAATATCTCGTCAGGAGAAGATAAAAGACTTCGACACATAGATAAATATATAACATCTCGTAAAGAATCAATACCTTTCATAGATGAAGAATACGAGAAAGAAATTCTGTCTCAAATTATTGTTGAGAAATCCTACACCTGTGAAAATTGCGGTGCCAATATGAAATTCAAATCCAATCTCACAAAAATTGTCTGTCCGTTCTGCGGAACAGAAAGAAAAATAATTATAAAAGAATAATACTCTTCACTGCCTGTACATTTATTGTCAGTTATATGTAATGTTTATAAGCATAGAAAAAGCCTGCCGATAAGGCAGGCTGTAATTCTGTCAAATTATATGTTCGCATTAAGCTCTCTTTACGAGTCCTGAACGGAGACAACGTGTGCAAACCTTCATAGTTGTAGGGGTGCCATCAACAACTACTTTAACGCTGTGAACGTTTGGTTGCTGTTGTGTCAATGCACGACGCGAAATCTGCGAACGCGTAATTCTAATCTTTCTGCCGAAGAAAGTATCTTTCTGACAAATCTCACACTTAGCCATATGGTAACACCTCCTATTAGTCTTTAACGCGCGTATGAAATAATACCACAAGAATTCTAATTATGCAACAACAATTTGTATTTTTTACTAAACTTATTGATTAAATACTCTTCTTACCTGCACAATCCTGTTGCTGATATTATCAGAGGGCTTGAAATTGCGCAATTTTATTGTGGTTCTGGCCGTCGAAAGCATCAATAAGGTTCCGGTATCCGTACATATTGCCATCTCAGTCACAGTGTCATCCGTACTGTTGGCAGATTTCAGGAATACCAAATCACCGGGTTCTATTGAATCTATCATTAATTCTCCGGTTACCACATCATATTGAAGCGGTATATCAACACCCATCTGCATTTGTTCTTCCAGCGTTCTCGGAGCGTTAACACCGTTAACCTGAGCACATACATACACTATACCGTTTACCGATATACCATTCATGGTAACACCGTTGTCAAGATAAGTAGCATTGGCAAATGTCAGTGCGGAACTGACAAAATAGCGCGTTGATACCTCTTCGATTGTCCCTCTTACATCAAGCTCGATTACACCGGAAGATCCTATCCAGCCCTTATCACCGTTCGGAAGACAAACCTCATAAACACCGTCTCGTTTTACATCTGCATAAAGAACAGTATTCATCATTACTTTTGTAATAAGCGTTCCGTTGGTTGCATGAGTCATAACATTTTTTACTGTATCGGATACAACTATCTTATATTCATGATAATCCGGTTCAACTGATACTGTATCATCAGTTAAATGAGAACAGTTAATATAACCTTCTATTCCGTCCGCGGTAGTTACCTTATAGTATTTGTTACCGTCAGAACTGTTATATGTACTGTTTGTAGTCAGTCTTACAACATCATTATAAAGAACCTGTGTTATACGTTCTGACTTAATATCCGGTTCTGACATTATATTTTCTGCTACAGACATCACTACAAGATAATGATCATCATAAACCAAATTAACTCTTTTCTCTGCGAAAAGCTCAATCTGCGAACCCTTAAACACTCCCGGAAGCACCTTAGGCAACACAACAAAAATCGATGTCAATAAAAGTGCAAAAATAACAATAGCAACGATAAATCCGATAAGTCTGTTTTTTTGCGGCTTAAATATGCCTGAATCCTTCTTTTGAAGATTCCACTCACTTTTTAAATCCTGTTCCGTACCATACTCATTGGTATCCTGAATTATATCCTCCATCGGGATATCAAGGGACTCATTATGTCTTATTCCCTTATCAGGATTTTGAGGTTCATAATCAAATTCTTTCTTTGGGCCGCTCAAGCCGAGAAAAGAAGGTACTCCTCTGTTATCCTCTGTCTGACTTCCCGTGCCGGAATTATTCTTTTTGGATTTACTTCTCAACATAAATCAGACTCTCTCTGCAAATTTAAGTTTTCCTGAAATTCTGACATCAGACTCGGCAATAATCTCTGCCAAAGATTCATTTGTAATAATTACAGTCGGAACATCCATTCCCGATCTCATCTCAAGAATATTGTTCAAATCGGTTCCTATACTGCCTGAAGAAGTAAGTGCACCCGAATAGTCATCAATAAATAAAATATCACAGCCTTTAACAATCTCAGACATTACTTCCGACATATCCGAGATATCCTCAAGCTTAATATATGCACAGCTGTCTCCCACCCCGATAATTTGCTTGGCAAGAAACACCGACAAGTAAGTTTTTCCGGATTGAATACCGTCTATATAAAGCCAAATATTATTTCTGCTTTCTACCATGTGCTGATAAATTTTGGTAATCTTTGTCAAAACTGCTCTGCGTCTGTCTTTATTTTGGCAATAATTCTCATCATAATTCTTTTTACTGATTCTGGTAAAATTACCGAGACCGGAAGCTTCGTAACACTCCTCAAGAGCCTCGTTCATACATTTACATACTCTTCTTCTTCCCTTACTGCCTATGTAAAAACCGGTATCATTACACTTATCACATATAGGGAGCTCAGTCTCATAATCAGGTCTGATATTATGTGCCTTAAGATATTCTTCTCTTCTCTCACAGAGTCTGATTTTTAAAATATCAGCGACGCGTGCCGCTTCCACATCGCCATCCAAAGTCGCAATTATTTTATTGGTTCTTTGAGCTACGATATCTCTGTCAATTCCTTGCAATTCTTTGTTTTTTGCATAGAAATCTTCCAAGAATGCCTCATGCAAAACCGATCTGTCTATCTCCCTTTGTTCTTTTATCTTCGCTATATAATAATCAATCGTCCTCATCATCATCACCAAAAAAATCAAGTATGTCGTCAGCTTCATCCTGAGGCTTTTCTTCTTTTGTTTCCTTCACTTCATCTTTCTTCACGTCGGAAACTTCCTCATTGTCGATTCCTGCCTCCGCACCGGTCTTCCATGCCGAATTTCTGCTCTTTCTCTTTACAGCCTTGCGCTTATTTTCCTTGTGTTTCTCTTCCTCGAAAATATTAGCCTCATCAACTGTCTTAACACCGTTTTCCATCCAAAGCGTAAGAGTATCCTCAACCATCTGTGTGGTGATATTTCCTCTGTATTCATTGGTTCGGAATGCAAGCTCGACAATATCAGAGCCGAGATTATAGTCGATAACCCATTTTCGAATACGCTCAATATCAAAATCATTGAGATGCTTTCTTGTAAGCTTTCCTACAAGCTTAGTCATCTTCTCAATATCCTTTTCGCGTTTCATATAGCGGTCAACCATTTCCATGTTGACTATTCCAAGCTTATACCATTCCTCAGCAAGCTTGCTCATTCGCTGCAATATAAACTGAATCTTTTTTTGTTTTCCTATCTCAAAAAGGCAATAAACTACCTCATTACTGAAACCGTACTCACCGATACATTTATCAATAAGCACATAGTAAGCGTATCCCATTTTTCCCGAAAAGCAGGTCTTATTTATGCTCTCAGCAAGCACATTACGCGTCTGTTCGTCAGCAGTAAGCTGTAAGGTATCAGGATTTATTCCCAAAGCGGCAACCGCCTTACAATAAGAATTGACTTCACGTCTCTTCAAATCTACAAAACAGTATTTATCATCCTTCTTAAAAATAATATCGGCTGTAATAAGCTCAGCAAGAATCTCGCGAATCGTATTCTCAGGATACGGAGCCGCTTTAAGAGCTTCTTCTTCACTGAAATCTTTATCGTTAAGTATAGTCTTAATCCAAAGATAAAAGAAAACAGCATCCTTGCTGAGTCTCTCCATGTACTGAACTACAAAAATCTCAGGTATCTGTATGTCTCCAATTAATAAACTCAATTCATCAGCAGCGTTTGCCATCCGTCCAATTACCATCCGATATGTCTAAATAGTTTATGTATTATATCACAACCGACTACTTTATGTCAGCACTCAGACATCTTACGGTCAAACGCGTTCTGCCTACGTAAGTACAGGTAAACAACGTCAAATCATAAAAGGAAATTCAATATTACAACACTCACCGTATGCTTTTTCAGAAATATATGACTC
>JAKSRF010000049.1 GCA_024403755.1 Clostridia bacterium | reverse complement strand
GCCAGATAATATTATGCCAACACAAATTGATTATATATTAAAGTTTGCTAAATCGCACAATTCTTAATGTATAATATAATTAATACTATTTATATAAACAATAAAATTAAAAGAGGGGATTTGAAAATCCTCTCTTTTGTGGTATATGTAGGAAGTTTTTAAAATAACAAAAACAGGAGTGATTAAAATATCAAAAATAAAAGTAGCCGCATATATAAGAATTTCCAAAAGAGAAAAAGAAAATAATAGTATATCTAATCAAAAAGATTTGATTGATGATTATATAAAAACTCAAGCTAATATGGAGATTTATGATTATTATATTGATAATGGATATAGTGGAACAGATTTTAATAGACCAGAGTTAAAGAGAATGTTAAAAGATATATCAAATAATTAAGTTGATGCGGTAATAGTTAAAGATTTATCTAGAATTGGTAGAAATTATATAGAAGTAGGTGAATTAATTGATTTAATTTTACCATTATATGATGTAAAACTTATATCTATTATAGAAGTTGCATTAACAAATATAGGAGAAATTGCAACAAGAGATATTGCAAGAGCCGAACATCCACAAGGATTAAAAGGAAATTTAAAAGTTGCAAAACGTGGTGGAGGTGTTGTTAAAGGAGCAAAAGATTTATATGAAAAAGAAACAAAAAAACTGCAATATCTAAAAGTAATAGCTTGAATTATACATACATAGATGAACAAAAACAAATTGATAATAAAAAAGGAGAAGAAAATGAGTAATAATGAAGAAGTGTTTCATAAGATGAATATCAACTGGTTTCCGGGGCATATGCGCAAAGCGCTTAATGATATAGCCGAGAATTTGAAAATGGTTGATGCAGTATATGAGACTTGTGATGCCAGAATCCCATTTTCGAGCAGAAATCCGGAATTGAATAAGATACTCGGTAATAAACCGAGAATCATAGTATTGAACAAAGCAGATCTTGCAGATAATGATAAAACTGTCAGGTGGATTCAGTATTTTAAGGAAAACGGTTCAAATGCAATTGCTTTGGATTCTGCAAGAAAAAAAGGACTGGATAAGCTTATTTCAATGACTGAAGATACTTGTTCGGATATAATTGAAAGAGCAAAGGCCAAGGGTAGAATAGGACGTCCGTTAAGGGTTATGGTTGTCGGTGTTCCTAATACCGGAAAATCCACTTTGATTAACGGCTTGTGCGGACATAAGGTAGCTGTTACAGGTGATAAACCGGGTGTTACGAGACAGCCGAAGTGGCTTAAAACAGAAGGTTCTCTTGAACTTATGGATATGCCGGGTGTTTTGTGGCCGAAGATACAAAGCAAGAGAAGTCAGCTTTGTCTTACAGCTACAGGTGCGATTAAAAGTGAGGTAACAGATCAGGTGGAAGTTGCTTATGAGACAATCAAGCTTCTTAATGAGCTTTATCCTGATTTAATGTGTGACAGATATGGTATAACCTTGCCGAACAGCAGTAATTTTGACGAAGACGAATATATTGAGGATGATTATGACAGATTCTGCTTTATGGCTAAGAAACGCGGATGTATTATGTCAGGCGGCAGAATAGATGAAGAGCGTTTTGCCAAACAGTTATTGGATGATTTAAGAAGTATGAGAATCGGAAGAATAACATTGGAGACAGCAGATAAACCACAGTAAAAGAGGAAACATTATGCCTAAACTTACTTTAGAACAGTTAAATGCAAAATACGATGAGCTATATACCTTTGAAAGAGAGTATTTAGCAAAAAACATAAATAATATTGTCGGTATTGATGAGGCAGGACGCGGACCTTTGGCAGGACCGGTAGTGGCGGCTGCAGTTATTTTGGATCCGAATGTAAGAATTCTCGGTTTGGATGATTCTAAGAAATTAACTGAAAAGAAACGTGAGGAACTGTTCATAAAGATTAAGGAAAGCGCTTTGGCTTACTCTGTTTGCAGAGTTGAGGCTGATGAGATAGACAGTATTAATATTTTGAATGCTACTAAGAAAGCAATGAGAACATGTGTGCAACAGTTGTCGCTTAAACCTGATGTTCTTCTTATTGATGCCGTAAAACTGGAGGGTACGGGAGTACCGGTTGTTCCGATAATTAAGGGTGATGCAAAATCAAATTCGATAGCCGCTGCTTCAATTTTGGCTAAAGTTACCAGGGATCACATAATGTCTGATTACGACTCAGTTTATCCGGGATATGATTTTGCAAAGCATAAAGGATACGGTACCAAAGCGCATTATGAAGCAATTCGTGCTTTAGGTATGTCGCCTATTCATAGAAGAACTTTTTTAAAGGTGATTCACTGATATATATTCCTTGTTGAATTCTTCAGTTCTTTGTTTTATTCTGTTTGTAACGGTTACAGTCTCGTATGAGGAGGACAATGAACAGAACTGTTGATACGGGAAGAAATGCCGAGGATGCAGCGTGTGTAATTTTGGAGCGGAAGGGGTACAGAATTATTACCCGCAATTTTGCTGTGCATAACGTCGGTGAATTGGATATTGTGGCTGAGAAGAACGGTGACATTTATATTTTTGAAGTTAAGGCGAGAAGGTATTATCGTAATTCTGACTATGGCGAACCTGAAAGTGCCGTCACGGCTTCAAAACGTTGTAAAATTTTCAAGACAACCAAATACTTGGTACAAAAATTTGATTTGTATGACAGATGTATTAGTTATTTAGTTATATCTGTGCTGTTTGACGCGACCGGTTTGATACAAAATGTAGAATTTATTCCGTTCGAGTAAATAAAAATGAAAATCCGTTGTATAAAACTTTCATAATTATTATAATTAACAAGTGTTTTATAAGGAAATAATATAAAAATATGAAAGTTGATTAAACAAAACTTTCATTTTTATGAATATTTACGGAGGTTATTGTATGAAGTCGTATAAGGAAATGACGAAAACAGAGTTAGAAGCTGAGAGAGCTTCGGTAAACAAAAAACTTGATGAGTATAAGAAGATGAATTTGTCCCTTGATATGACTCGAGGCAAGCCTTCGCCTGCTCAGTTAGACCTTTCCAACGATTTGTATAAGGTTCTTGATAACAGCAATTTTAAGTCTGCAAAAAATGAGGATTGTCGTAATTACGGTGTACCTTCAGGTATAGAGGAAGTAAGGAAGCTTTTCGCTGATATACTTGATACTGATAAGGACAATATTTTTGTAGGTAATGCGTCAAGTCTTAATATTATGTTTGATACGTTGATGAGAGCAATGGTTTTCGGTGAGATTGATTCTGAGAAGCCTTGGGGACAGGAACCTGTTAAAAAGTGGCTCTGTCCTGTACCTGGTTATGACAGACATTTCAGAATTACCGAGACTCTCGGTTTTGAACTTATTAATATTCCGCTTAAGGATGACGGCCCTGATATGGACCTGATAGAGAAGCTTGTTGCTGAAGATGAGACTATTAAGGGAATGTGGTCTATTCCTTGTTATTCTAATCCGGACGGAGTAGTTTTCTCAGAAGATGTATGTAACAGACTTGCTTCAATGAAGACAAAAGCTAAGGATTTCAGAATTTATTGGGATAATGCTTATTGTGTACATCACCTTTATAATGATGAAGCTAAGCAAGGAAAGATTCCTGATATTCTCTCTTTATGTGAGAAGGCCGGTAACCCTAACAGAGTATATGAGTTTGCATCTACTTCAAAGGTAACTTTGGCAGGCTCGGGATTGGCTGTTATGGCTTGTAATAAAGATAATATGAAGCATTCAATGAAGTATATTAATACCCAGACAATTTGCTCTAATAAGGTAAATCAGCTTGCACATGTGTCTTTCTTAAAGAATGTTGACGGTGTTAAGGCTCAGATGTCTAAGCATGCAGATATTCTCAGACCTAAGTTTGAGATGACTCTTAATATTCTCGATGAGGAATTAAACGGAGCTGATATTGTTAATTGGCGTAAACCTCTCGGTGGATATTTTGTAAGCGTTTTTGTTTACCCAGGCACTGCAAATAAAGTAGTTTCTATGTGTAAGGAACTCGGCGTTGCATTTACTCCGGCCGGTGCTACATATCCGTACGGCAAAGACCCTGATGATTCAAATATCAGAATAGCACCGAGTTTCCCTTCAATTGATGATATAGAGAAGGCAGTAAGAGTTTTTGCTTTGTGTGCAAAGTCTGCCGCTCTTGATGAATTATTGGCATAATGTCAGTAGGATAACGAAGCATTTAGTGTTATTGTTTTAATGTATTTTGATTAATCTATGGGAGGCCGTTAATTATGAATGATTCTTATGAGAGTCCGCTTAATTCAAGATATGCCAGTAAAGAAATGCAGTATATTTTCTCTCCTGATAAGAAGTTTAAGACTTGGAGACTTCTTTGGATTGCTCTTGCAAAGTCAGAGAAGGAATTAGGTTTGGACATAACTGATGAACAGATTGCAGAATTGGAGAAGTTCAAGGATGACATCAATTATGATGTTGCCAGAGAAGAAGAGAAGAGACGTCGTCATGATGTAATGAGCCATGTTTATGCTTACGGTGTTCAGTGTCCGTCTGCGAAAGGTATAATTCATCTCGGTGCTACCTCATGTTATGTTTGTGATAACACAGATATTATTCTTATGTTTGAGGCACTTACATTGATTCGTAAAAGAATTGTTGTTTGTATGGATGCACTCGCAAAATTCGTTGAACAATATAAGGATATGCCAACGCTCGGTTTTACCCACTATCAACCTGCACAGATGGTTACTGTCGGCAAGCGTGCATCTCTTTGGCTTCAGGATTTAATGTTTGATCTTGATGAGGTTGAGGAGGTATTGAGCAAACTTAAGCTTCTCGGTTGTAAGGGAACAACCGGTACGCAGGCTTCTTTCCTTGATTTGTTTAATGGTGATCATGATAAATGTGTAGAGCTGGATAAGAAAATTGCAAAATATATGGGCTTTGATTCAACTTATTATGTTTCAGGTCAGACATATTCGCGTAAGGTTGATTCAAGAGTTTTGAACTGCCTTTCTTCAATTGCTCAGAGTGCACATAAGTTTAGTAATGATATCCGTATTCTTCAACATTTGAAGGAAATTGAGGAACCGTTTGAATCAACACAAATCGGTTCATCTGCAATGGCATATAAGCGTAATCCGATGCGTTCTGAGAGAATTGCTTCTCTGTCAAGATATGTTATGTGTGACAGCATGAATCCTATGTTAACTGCTGCTGAACAGTGGTTTGAGAGAACTTTGGATGATTCTGCCAATAAGAGAATTTCCGTTCCTGAAGCATTCCTTGCAGTTGATGCAATACTTGGTATTTATCTTAATGTTGTATCCGGACTTGTTGTTTATCCAAATATGATAAATAAACATATTAATGATGAGCTTCCTTTTATGGCTACCGAAAATATAATGATGGAAGCTGTTAAGCGTGGCGGTGACAGACAGGAGCTTCACGAGAAGATTCGTGTTTACTCAATGCAAGCCGGTGCTGTAGTTAAGCAGGAGGGTAAACCGAATGATCTTTTGGAGAGAATTGCCAATGACCCTGCATTCGGTCTTGACCGTGCATCACTCAGTGAACTCTTAAATCCGAAGCTCTATATAGGTCGTTGTCCTGAGATGTGTACTACATTCCTTAACGAGTGCATTTATCCTATTCTTGAGGAACATAAGGACGATTTGGTTGTTGATGCGGTTGAACTTAACGTTTAATATAGTTTAATTTTGCAGGCTTATTTAATTAATAGTAACAAAAGCGTTGTGATTTAGTGTATAATCACAACGCTAGTTTTTAGTTCGGAGTAAAAAAATGATTTATTTTGATAACAGTGCAACAACAAAACCGATACCTGAAGTAATTGAGACTGTTTGTAACAGCCTCAGTTCCGACACGTTATTCGGTAATCCGGGTTCACTTCATGAGCTTGGTACGATTGTTACAAAGGAATATAATAATCAGTTTAAGGCAATAGCTTCTGTTCTTCATTGCTATGAGAATGAACTTTACTTTACTTCATGTGCAACAGAGAGTGCCAATACTGCAATTCTTGGTTATATAACCAGACATAAGCGTGAAGGAAATATTATTATTTCAACGCGTACCGAACATAAAGCTACGCTTGAGACTTTAAAGAAAGCCGAAGAGTTCGGATTTATTATAAAGTTTGTTGATGTTGACAGAAATGGTAAGCCTAAGTTGGATATGCTTGAAGAGCTTATCTCTGATGAAGTTATTCTTATGTGTTTTACACATGTTAATAACGAGACGGGTTCAATCCTTCCTCTGGATGAGATTGTCAATATTCGTAATAAAAAGAATCGTAAGATAGCGATATATTTGGATATGGTACAGTCTGTCGGTAAACTTGCAATTGACTTAAAGAAAATGAATATTGAGATGGGTTCATTTTCAGGCCATAAGATTCATTCCGTAAAGGGTACCGGTCTTCTTTATGTTAAAGCCGGTGTCAGCATAAACCCTTATATATTAGGCGGCGGTCAACAGAATAATATGCGTTCCGGAACACAGAGTCTTGTTCTTGCAGAGGCCTTCAGAGTAGCTCTGGAGGAAGCATATAAGCATTTTGATGAGTCACATGAGACTGTACATGAGATAAATAAATTTCTCAGAGAGGAATTGGTAAAGAGAGAGGCTGTAATTCTGTCTCCTGATGATGCATTGGATTACGTTTTGAATGTTTCCTTCAAGGGCTTTGAATCAGAGACCATGCTTCATTGTCTCGAAAAGTATGGTATTTATGTGTCTACGATATCCGCATGTTCGTCTAAAACTAAGAAAGTGAGCTATGTTCTTTTGGATATGGGAATAGACAGAAAAACTGCAGGAAACAGTATAAGACTCAGCTTTTCGAGATTTAATACAATGGAAGAGGCAAAAACTTTTATTGCCTCGGTAGATGAGATATATAAGCTTTTTGCTTTGTAAGGAGATAAATATGGGTAGTAATGTAATTTTGGCAAGAATGGGTGAAGTTACTCTTAAAGGACTTAACAGAGGCGTTTTTGAGAATAAACTTATGTCAAATCTTAAGTACAGACTTAAGGGCTTCGGGAAGCTTTCGATTTTTCAGAGTCAAAGCAGACTATGGATTGAACCTAAGGATGAGAATAACGAGTATTTCGAAAGTGAAGCAAAGGCAATGGATTTGCTTAACGCTTGTACACAGGTGTTCGGTATTGTATCTGTAAGCTTTGCCAGTAAGTTTGAAGGCGGCTTTGACGAGATTGTAAAGGAGAGTATTGCTTGCGTCGAAAATTACATAAATAATCATCCTGAGCACAAGACTTTTAAAGTTGAATCAAAACGCGGTGATAAGTCATTTCCTATGACTTCAATGGAATTATCCGGAGAAGTCGGTTACGAGATTCTTGAACATTTTCCTCAACTTTCTGTTGATGTTAAGAATCCGGATTTTGTTCTTTCGGTAGAAGTAAGAGAGTTCAACTATGTATATGCCGGCAAGATAATGGGACACAGAGGCCTTCCGGTAGGAACTGCAGGAAAGGGAATGCTTTTATTATCAGGCGGAATTGACAGCCCGGTTGCTGGTTATATGATGGCCAGCAGAGGAATGCAGCTTGACGCTGTTTACTTTCATTCGTATCCTTATACCAGTGACAGAGCAAAGGACAAGGTTATCGATCTTGCAAAAATCGTATCAAGATTCTCAGGAAGAATGAATCTGTATGTAGTTGATTTTACTCAGATTCAGTTAGATATGTATAAGAATTCACGTCAGGATATGCTCACGGTTACTATGAGAAGAGTTATGTTTCAGATAGCTGAAGAGCTTGCAAAGAAGTCAGGATGCGGTTGCTTGATTACAGGTGAAAGCTTGGGACAGGTTGCAAGTCAGACGTTAGAGGCTATTAATATTACCAATGAAGTGGTAGAATTACCTGTGTTCAGACCGTTAATCGGACTGGATAAGGAAGCTACCTGTGATTTATCACGTAAAATCGGTGCTTTCGAGACCTCAATTCTTCCGTATGAGGATTGTTGTACGGTATTTGTTGCAAAGCACCCTAAGACACATCCTAAGCATAAGGATATTGAAGAAGCTGAATCAAAGCTTGATATTAAGCAAATGGTTTTTGACGGTGTAAATAAGAATTTGGAAATTATTGAGATTTAATATAAGGTGGGAGGAACAACATGGGATTGTTTAATAAGAATAAGGACATTAAGTCTATTTCTGACGATGAGAAGGAGCAGAATAATTACTTTTCGAATGTTTTTGATGAAGTTGACAAAGAGATTCAGGAAGAACGCGACGAGAGAATTAGAAAAGAGAATGAAGCTGAAAAAGCGCGTAACGAGCGAATTCAGAAGATTGAAGCTACTGATATATGCTTTAATGTAGCTGATTTTAAGGGCTTTGAGAAGCCATATGAGCCTGATGCAGACGGAAAGATGAGATTTGTTTTGGATAATTGTCAGCCTTATTCCGTTATTTTATCTGAGATTCAGGAAATAGACGGCAGTACGATAATTGCTTCAGGAAGAGTATTCGGAACAGTAAATTCGGATTCTGAGTCTTTTATTTATTTACCAAGCGGAAAGATTGTTAAAACAACACTCGGTAAAATTTACGATAAGGATTTGAATCCGGTCGACAGTATTAAAGACGACATAATCAATATTAAGGTTGCCAAAGAGCCTAAGAGAAGTATTCCGAGATTTACCGTTTTGTCATCCTTCTGCTCAGTTGCTAAGGATAGTCAGGTAATGACCAATCCTTTGATGTATGCATATACTCTTGGATTTAAGGAATTACACAACGATTCTGAATTTTCTTCAGTTTTTGTATATACATTTGTTCATACAAAGTTCTCCACTCCGGCAATAAGAAGTGAGGACGGAAGACCGGGTTTCCTGATGCTTAAGCCTTCTAAGGATGCTGCTACAGCTGAACTTCCTTTGTTTACAGATATACAGAGCATGACTGTTGCAGAGAAGAAAATGAATACTCAACAGGGAAATAACAAGGTTGCTGCTGTTGTTTCATTTGTCGGTGTAGCAAAGAATTTACTTGATGCAGGAAACGGAATTGTAATTAATCCGTTTACACCGTGTCCTATAATGATTCCTAATAAACTCATCAGAGAAATTACCGAGATTGAGAGTTTCCGTAAGGAATTCAATTTTGGTCAGTAAAATATAGTTTTTTTGTTTTATATTTTGTTGCTATTGGACAGTTTTTTTACTTTACTATATTTAAGTTTTTAAGTATTATTAATAGATGGTTATAAACAATACGGAGGAAATATATATGTACGATCACATTAAGGCACAGGATCCTGAACTTTATTCAGCTATTATGTCCGAGCTTAACAGACAGAGAAATAAGATTGAGCTTATTGCATCTGAGAACTTTGTTTCTGAGGCAGTTATGGAGGCAGCAGGTTCTCCTTTGACTAATAAGTATGCTGAAGGTTATCCTGGAAAGCGTTATTACGGCGGATGTGAATATGTTGATATTGCTGAGCAGTTGGCAATTGACAGACTTAAGCAGCTTTTCGGAGCAGAGCATGTAAATGTTCAGCCACATTCAGGTGCTCAGGCAAACACAGCTGTATATTTTGCAGTTCTTAAGCCGGGTGACAGAATTCTCGGTATGGATTTGTCTCACGGTGGTCATCTTACACATGGTATGAAGCTTAATGTATCAGGTAAGACATATGAGTCGGATTTTTATCAGGTTGATAAGGAGACAGGTTGCATTGATTATGATGCAGTACTCGCTAAGGCTAAGGAGTTTAAGCCAAATATAATTGTTGCAGGTGCTTCAGCTTATCCTAGAATTATTGATTTCAAGAAGTTCCGTGAGATTGCTGATGAAGTAGGTGCATATTTGTTTGTTGATATGGCTCATATCGCAGGTCTTGTTGCTGCAGGCTTACATCCTAATCCGGTTCCGTATGCGGATTTTGTTACAACAACAACTCATAAGACTCTTCGCGGTCCTCGTGGCGGTGTTATTATGTGTAAAGAGCAGTATGCTAAGCAGATTGATTCTGCTGTTTTCCCTGGTCAGCAGGGTGGTCCTTTGATGCATATTATTGCAGCTAAAGCAGCAGCATTTAAGGAAGCTTTGACTCCTGAGTTCAGAGATTATGCTAACAACATTGTTAAGAATGCAAAGGCTATGTCTGAAGAGCTTCTTAAGAGAGGAGTTAATCTTGTATCAGGCGGTACTGATAATCACCTTATGCTTATTGATTTGAGAGGCACCGGTGTTACAGGTAAGGAACTTCAGAACAGACTTGACGACTGTAATATTACTGCTAATAAGAATACAATTCCTTTCGATCCTGAGAAGCCGTTTGTAACTTCCGGTGTTCGTATCGGTACACCTGCTGTTACATCAAGAGGTATGAAAGAAGAAGATATGATTGTTATTGCTGATTGTATCGCTGATTGTATCTTTGACTATGAGAATAAGAAGGATTCTGTTATTGCTCGTGTAGCTGAGCTTACTGCTAAATATCCTCTTTATGCCGATATTAAGTAATTAGTATTTTGATTTTTAAATGAAGACGTTGTTTCTGACTTCAGGTTTTGAGACAGCGTCTTTTTTCTGTTATAATATGTTTTACATTATTGCTTAGTGAGGGATTATGAACGATTTTGGATCTCAGCCGTTAGCCTATAAGATGGCACCGCGTACGTTGGATGAATATATCGGACAGGAACACATCATCGGTAAAGGTAAACTTCTTCGAAGAATGATAGAAGCCGACAGATTGTCGTCGATCATTTTATTCGGCCCTCCGGGCGTAGGTAAGACTGCTTTGGCCAGACTTATATCCAATACAACCAGTTCAAAATTTGAGAAAATAAATGCTGTTACTGCAGGTGTCGGTGATATTAAAAGAATTACAGAGGATGCTTCCAATCCGATGCTTTCCGAGAATAAGAAAACAGTTTTGTTTATTGATGAGATTCACAGATTTAATAAACTTCAACAAGATGCACTTTTACCTTTCGTTGAGGACGGTACAATTATATTAATCGGTGCTACGACGGAGAATCCCTTTTTCGAGGTTAATAAAGCACTTATTTCAAGATCTACAGTACTTCAGCTTAAGCCATTGACTGATGAACATATAATTAAGATTCTCAAAATGGCGGTCAGTGATAGGGAACGCGGTTTTGGTAACATTGATGTTGATATGTCCGAAGAAGCATATAAGATTGTTGCTTCTTTATCTGCAGGCGATGCAAGAAATGCACTTAAAGCGCTTGAACTTGCGGTGATAACAACACCTCCGGATAAGGCCGGCGTTATTAGAATTGATAAGACTGTAATTTCTGACTGTATGCAGAAGAAAACTCAGGTTTTCGATAAGAACGGTGAGAATCATTATGACAATATAAGTGCCATGATAAAGTCTATGCGTGGCTCTGATCCCAATGCCGCTGTTCTTTATCTTGCAAGGGCAATTGAAGCCGGCGAGGATATAGAGTTTCTTGCCAGAAGAATTTTAATATGTGCCAGTGAGGATGTGGGAATAGCTAACCCCAATGCTGTGTTAATAGCAAATGCCTGTTATCAGGGGGTTATGCAGGTAGGTATGCCTGAAGCAAGAATTTTATTATCTGAAGCATGTATTATGGTTGCATCCTCACCTAAGTCCAATCGTTCCTATTTGGCAATTGATGCTGCACTTAATGACGTTAGAAACGGTGATACCGGAGTCGTTCCTATGCATCTGCGTAATGCGCCTGCAAAAGGAATGTCTGAATTAGGCTACGGTGTAGGCTATAAATATCCTCATGATTTTCCGAATCATATTACTAAACAACAGTATATGCCTGACGGGATGGAAAATAAGGTATACTATGAGCCGACGGATATCGGATATGAGAAGAAGGTAAGCGAGTATTTGCAGTTCGTTAAGAAAATGACTAATATGGAAGATAAAGAGTAAATTTATGTGATTTTTGTATTATTTGCAAAGAATACGGTATATTTTCTATTCCTCGTAACATATGTTACGAGGATTTTTTTACAATGGTTTATTTTATCTATTGTTAATAATTAAATGTTTGATTTGGAGATAATATATGATCAGAGTTTATCTTGATAATGCAGCAACAACAAAGGTAAGACCTGAGGTTGTTGAGGAGATGAATAAAGCTTTTACTGAGTTTTGGGGAAATCCTTCATCAATTTATGAGGAGGGTGAAGCTGCTAAAGCTTTGATGAATGATGCAAGAGAAAGGATAGCAAAGTGTCTTAATGCTGATTCAAGTGAGATATTTTTTACTTCTTGCGGAAGTGAATCAGATAACTGGGCAATTAAAGGCGCAGCATTAAAGTATGGTGATAAGAAGAAGAAAATAATTATTTCTGCGATAGAACATCATGCTATTCTTCATACCTGCGATGCTCTCAAGAAACAGGGCTTTGAAATAGTAAAGCTTCCTGTTGATGAATACGGTGTGGTTAGTATTGATGAACTTAAAAAGAATATTGATGATAATACTCTTATTGTATCTATCATGTATGCAAATAATGAAATCGGTACTATTCAGCCTGTAAAGGAGATTGCTTCTATTTGCAAGGAGCATAAGGTTCTGTTCCACACAGATGCAGTTCAGGCATGCGGTAGTATTAAAGTTGATGTTAAAGATATCGGATGTGATATGCTTTCACTTTCGGGGCATAAGCTTAATGCACCTAAGGGTGTAGGTTTGCTTTATATTCGAAAAGGTGTTGTTATAAATAATCTCGTTGACGGTGGCCAGCAGGAGAGAGGTAAGCGAGCAGGCACTGAGAACCTCCCATATATCTTAGGTCTCGCTAAGGCTCTCGAACTGGCTTGTCAGGAGATGGATGAGACATCAAAAAGAATTCAGGATATTCGTGATACTCTTATTGCTGAGATCGAGAAGGAAATTCCTTATTGCCGTCTCAACGGTCACAGAACTCAGAGACTTCCGGGTAATGTTAATTTCTCATTTAACTTTATTGAGGGTGAGTCGATGCTTTTGTTCCTGAATATTAACGGTTTTGCCTGTTCTTCAGGTTCTGCATGTACTTCCGGTTCGTTGGATCCTTCACATGTACTTCTTGCTATAGGACTTCCGCATGAGGTTGCACATGGTTCACTCAGAATTTCCATAGGTAAGTTTAATACAAAAGAAGAGGTATTAAGCATAGTTCCTGTGTTGAAAGGAATCGTACAGAGATTAAGAGATATGAGTCCGCTTTATGAGGATTTTATGAACGGCAGAGATTTTGTACAGGGAAAATGTGCATTGTGTGATTGATATAGTCAGATATTTGTATTTCGAGATTTAAAGGAGGCATGATAAAAAGTTAAACAGGGGGTGAAGCTAACTCTCACTGGATG
>JAKSRF010000048.1 GCA_024403755.1 Clostridia bacterium | reverse complement strand
GTTGCCAACACTAACCCTGTTCACTTACTTTCATCACAATCGTCGTTTTTTTGCCTTTTGTGATGTGTTTGTTCGGTTCAGGCCGACAATAATCACCAAAAGTCCTGTTTTCAGTCACTGACCAAGTGATTGAAAAGCCAAATTATTTGTCACATCGCCCAACACAAGTTTGGAACACAGCATAATCACTCACATCTTCGCCTTAATCATTCTGTTAACTGCGGATATTACTGCTCGAACAGAGGACTTGGTTACTGAACTTGATACACCGGCACCAAGATGAATTGTATTGGTCTTCTTATCAAGAATTTCGATATATGTAATAGCCGCCGAATCAGAACCGCTTTTCATGGAATGCTCGGAATACATATTAATTGTCACATCAACATCCGGGAACTGATTTACAGCATCAACGAAAGCATCAAGGAAACCATTACCATGTCCGACAAACCTACGTGTCTCATCTCCCTTGGATATGATAGCCTCAACCTCAGAATACTTATCTTCATGACTAATCTCTCTGAACTTATCAAGACAGTAAGGGTTGAAGTAATTGATATACTCATCATCAAATAAATCAAAAATCTGTTGTGGCTGCAATTCTATATCTTCTTCACAGGATTTGTCTTTTATCAGTTTACTGAATTCCTTTTGGAAGCTTCTCGGAAGATTAAGTCCGAATATCTCACGCATAATAAATGCGACGCCTCCCTTTCCGGACTGGCTGTTAATTCTTATAATAGGTTCATAGCTTCTGCCGACATCCTTTGGATCAATCGGAAGATAAGGAACCGACCATTTATCGTTCGTATTTTGATTCAGCTTGTCTATTCCCTTCTTAATCGCATCCTGATGTGCTCCCGAAAATGCAGTAAAAACAAGTTTACCGGACCATGGATGACGGTCTGAAATACTCATCGATGTATTCTCTTCAAAAACAGCTATAGCTTCATCTATATTACTGAAATCAAGCTTTGGATTTATACCGAGCATCATCATGTTAATTGCAAGTACGGTAATATCGGCATTACCTGTTCTCTCACCGTTTCCGAATAAGGTTCCCTCTATTCTCTGTGCACCTGCAAGGAGACCGAGTTCACTTGAGGCAATTGCCGTTCCGCGATCGTTATGTGTATGGATTGATACGATAACGTTATCTCTGTATTTTATATTACGACAAAAATACTCAATCTGATCCGCATATACGTTAGGAGTACTCATCTCAACTGTTTCCGGAAGATTGATAATCACTTTATCTTCAGCAGAAGGATTATACGTTTCAAGGACACTGTTACACACATCTACGGCAAAATCAGGTTCAGTTGCAGAGAATCCTTCAGGAGAATACTCGAATACAAATTTAGTACCGTTATTATCCTTCTTGATATGTTCCTTAATTATTCGTGTTCCGCTTATGGCAAATTCCTTGCATTCTTCCTTGTTAAAGCCGAACACTAATTCACGTTGAATTGTGTTAGTTGCATTAAAAAGATGAATAATTACATTCTTAGCACCGCGTACGGCTTCAAAGGTCTCCTCTATAGTACTTTCTCTTGCAAGCGTAAGCACCTGAATCGACACATCATCGGGAATCAGGTTGTCTTCAATTAATCTGCGAGTAAACTCATAATCAGTTTTCGACGCTGCAGGAAAACCTATTTCGATTTCTTTAAATCCGATTTTTACAAGATACTTAAAAAAATCAAGTTTCTGGCTTATATTCATCGGCACTTCAAGTGCCTGATTTCCGTCACGTAAATCTACTGAACACCAAATCGGTGCTTCTGTCTGAATGCGAGACGGCCATTGACGATTTTCAAGCTTAACAACCGGCATTCTCTCATAATGTTGATAATTCATTTCGTACCTCCTGTTTATAAAAACAAAAATGACCCTATCGCCTTAGAGACGAAGGGTCATTCGCGGTACCACTCTAATTCCTTCCTTAAACGGAAAGCTCTTTAACGGATACGACGGCACAAAAGCCATATAATCCTGTTCCTGTAACGTGGAACTTGTACGTTCAAATCTAATAACCGAGTATATTCGGTGTTCAATCGAAATGCTCCGAGGCGAGTTCATCAGAAACATAATCATTGTCTCGCACCACCCGACAACTCTCTGTAAATTTGTAATCAGATTACTAATCCTCTTCATCGCAATCAAATATTCAACTGATAAAACCAAAATACCAAATCAAAAGAAATTAGTCAAGTCATCAAGTCCTTTACTATCTCACTTCCCATAAGAAGACCGGCCGCAGAAGGAACAAACGGAGAACTCGAAGGTACTCGAGATTTTGTACTATTGCAGACAGCAACATTCCCGTCATTGAGAGCAAAAGGTGTACGCGGCTCTTCTTCGGAATAAACAACTTTAAGATGATTTATTCCTCTCTTACGAAGTCCCTGTCTGATTACGCGAGCCAGAGGATCAACCTTTGTTTTGGAAATATCCGCAACTCTGAATCCGCACGGATTACACTTATTGCCTGCGCCCATCGAACTGATTATCGGTATATTATGCTGAAGGCAATACTCAATCAAATCAAGTTTAGCAGGAACATCATCTATGGCATCTGCCATATAGTGAACTCCGTTCAACGGGATGCTGGCGTCCAGCAGCTTATTAAGATTTAAAAATTCACCGTAAACATGAACACGAATTTCCGGATTTATATCATGTATTTTCTCTGCACATACTTCAGCTTTATTACGCCCGAGACATGAACGATAAGCAATTGCCTGTCGATTCAGATTGGATTCGGAAACAGAATCTCCGTCCACAAGCGTCATTTCACCGACACCGGCGCGAGCCAAAGCTAACGCCAAAGCTCCTCCTACTCCGCCGAGTCCGATAACGGCAACATGACTCTTAAAAAGAGTATTTAGGCCGTCACCGTAAATGCCATATGTCCGTGAATAAATCTCGTCATTTATATTCAATGTTTCTACCTCACAATAAACGTATTATACGATAAACATCAAAAGTATGCGATAGATAATAAATGCAACAGTCCAAGCATACACCGATTGCAATACGGCAATAAGAAGTCCCTTACGTTTACTTCCGAATTCATTACGAATTGCTGCGACTGCCGCAACACACGGTGTATAAAGAGAAGTAAACACCAAAAATGCATATGCAGATGCTGTAGTGAATAAACCATTAATTCCTTCACCCATTGTAAGAACGTCCAAGATTGATACAACTGCTTCTTTAGCCATAAAACCGGATATCAGTGCCGTAGTAGTTTTCCAAGAACCGAATCCCAAAGGATTGAATATAGGTGCAATAAACTTCGCAATATTAGCCAAAATCGAATACTCAGTATCCGACACAACATTGAAGCGAATATCAAAAGTTTTAAAGAACCAGATTACCACAGAAGCCGTAAAAATAATCGTGAATGCCTTTACTATAAAATCCTTGGCTTTATCGTACAAGAGAAGTAATGTTGTCTTAAAACCCGGTATTCTGTAATTAGGAAGTTCCATTACAAAAGGAACGGATTTACCTTTATAAACAAATTTCTTAAGTACCAACGCCATAACAACAGCCAAAACTATTCCCAATACATAAAGTGATAATGTAATAAGACCTGATATACCCGGAAACATAATCGAAGCAATATATCCGTATATAGGAAGCTTAGCCGTACAGCTCATGAACGGGATAAGTATAATTGTCATTCGTTTGTCTCTCTCTGAAGACAATGTTCTTGTAGCCATAACAGCAGGAACAGAGCAACCGAATCCTACCAGCATCGGAACGAAGCTCTTTCCGGATAAACCGATTTTACGAAGAGCCTTATCCATAACATAGGCTACTCTGGCCATATATCCCGAATCCTCCATAAGAGAAAGAAACAAAAACAAAACCAAAATAGTAGGAAGAAATGACAGAACACTTCCGATGCCGGAGAGAGCACCGTCACAAATAAGACTGATCATAACCGGATTCATCTCAAATTGAATTAAGCCTTCTCTGACAGTAGTTATCATATTGTCTATGGCAATCTCAAAAACAGATGTAAGATTACCGCCGATAAGATCAAAGGATAAGTAAAAAACAAGTCCCATTATGGCCAGAAACAAAGGTATTCCAAAATACTTATGAGTAAGTACTTTATCAATTGTAACACTGATTTTATGCTGCTTACTCTCCTTCTGCTTAATTACAGTCTGCGATACTACATTTTCGATAAATCTGTAACGCATATCTGCTATGGCAGCCTGAGAATCCATTCCTACTTCACTTGTAAGTTCAATTAAAGTGTGTTCTATTGTCTCAATCTCATTTGCACTGAGTTTAAGAAAATCTATCATGGTATCATCACCTTCAACCACTTTAGTTGCGGCGAATCGTCTGCTTATATTCTTATCCTTGGCATGATCCTCAATCATATGCATAATGGAGTGTATTGCTCTGTGAACCCCACCTTGATCATCACTGTTGCAAAAATCAACTACCTGCGGTTTTATTTTATTCTCGAAAGTCTTAACAAAAACACTCTTCAGCTCCTCAATACCATCCTCCTTAGCGGCGGATATAGGAACAACAGGAACGCCGAGAAGTTTACTCATTAATTCAATATCTATGCTTCCGCCGTTCTCTCTGACCTCATCCATCATGTTAAGAGCTATTACCATAGGAATACCCAGTTCTGCCAATTGAAGACTGAGATAGAGATTACGTTCAATATTTGATGCATCAACAATATTAAGAATACCGTCCGGCTTCTCTCTTATTATGTAATCTCTCGAGACAATTTCTTCGTTGGTATAAGGTGACAGTGAATATATACCGGGCAAATCAACTATCTTAATATCACTGTTACTTTTCTTACCTTCCTTTAATGAACCGATTTTCTGTTCAACAGTAACACCGGGGAAATTACCGACGTGTTGATTGGAGCCCGTAAGGGCATTAAATAATGTAGTCTTTCCGCAATTCTGATTTCCTGCAAGTGCAATAATCATTTAGTATCACTTCACTTTCTTCAAACATTCCCTGCAATTACCATTGCAGACAATCTTCTCTTTCATTACCTCTATATTTGAAGCATCATCAAGGCGAATAGTAAGTCTGTATCCGCGCAAATTTATTTCAATAGGATCTCCCATTGGAGCCATTGCGCTTACTCTTACACATGTATTCGGAGTAAGTCCCATATCAAGCAAATGACCTCTTAAAGATTTATCACCGTTTACGCTGACAATTACACCTGATTCTCCAACTTTAAGTTCACTTAACTTTGTCATAAGTTCCTCCATCATACATTCACATTAATAAATGTTTTCTAAAAGATAATATCGTTCAAAAATCATAGATTTATGTCTATATCATCAAAGAACATCTCAATTCTGTTTTTTCTCAATTGAAAATGCATAAATCTTCAATCTAAAAAAACTTTTTACATCGGTCTCACATCTTTCATCCCAAAAATACAAACCGGTACAAATTCAAAAATCAGACTGATTTAATTTTCTCGTATCTTACTCAAAAAAATATTTGTAAAAAAGCAATATATTTTTCTCTCTGTTTTTCTTTTTTTGATAACGATAAAATGTGTTCAATTTTTTCCTTTGTCTTACAGTTACCCTGTGCTAACCGAACTAATGTTAGCATATGCTAACTAATGTGTCAATTTTTATTCTTTGTATAATTTGTCAAAAAACAATCTCAGATTAATGAGCTGTACATTTTGCAAATTTTATTGATTTGATAAATAGAATTATAAATCAAATGAGGTTGCCATTAATTTTACAACGTTCCGGCAGAAGAAAATTCGCAGATAAAAAATTGTACAAAAAAGCCGCCGTAAATAATTACGCTTCAAAAAAATCAGCAAATATTAAATTTAACAGTGTTACAAATCCCTTAAAACCTAGGGCTACTTGAATATATCCAATAAGAAAAACACATCAAGTAAAATGCACACTACGCACACCAAAGTGCATATAACATAAATTCGAACACGTCGTTTTTGTAAATCGTGCTCAGTCGTGCCAAACTGTTGTTTGGCGTTGCTCTTTTTATAATTCATAAATTGTACCAAATATATATAGAAAACACGCAAAGCGTGTATTAGTTCAAAACAAATGCCAATTAATAAAATGATTGACACTATTATTATACACATATTTTTGCAAATTGAAGTCTGTTATTGTGTCATTTCTTTTACAAAAAACAAATTGTAATATTTCGTGTATACTAACAATTGATTTTTCTATGGATAAGATGGATTATATTCACATATCATTTTCGAAAGGAATTAATATGAATTTTCGTAAAACAAAAATAATTTGCACTTTAGGTCCGGCCGTAGATTCGGATGATATTGTAAGAGAACTTATGCTCACGGGAATGAACGTTTGCAGACTCAATATGTCTCACGGCGACTATGCGGAACATCAGCAGAGAATAGATCGTGTAAAAAGAATAAGGAAAGAACTCGGTCTTCCGGTTGCTCTTCTTCTGGATACAAAGGGACCTGAAATTAGAACCGGTTGTTTTGAAAATGACAAAACGCATTTGGATGAGGGTGATAAGGTTATCATCTCTCATGATGATATTCTCGGAACAAAAGAGAAATTTTCTATTTCATATAAGGAGCTCTACCTTGATATCGAGACTGGCTCAAGAATATTAATTGATGACGGACTTATTGAGCTTCAGGTAACAGGCATAAAGAATAAAGATATTTATTGCACCGTTCTTAACGGCGGTGATGTATCAAACCGTAAAAGCATAAATGTTCCTGATGCAAAGCTTAATCTTCCTTCTCTCACTGACAAGGACCGTGAAGATATTCTCTTTGCAGTAAAAAATGATTTTGATTTCATTGCTGCTTCCTTTGTCCGCAAGGCCAGAGACGTACAGGAAATCAGAAACATTCTTGACCATGCCGGCGAACACGGAATATGTATGATTTCAAAGATTGAGAACAAAGAAGGTATCGATAACTTTGAGGAGATTCTCAAGGTATCCGACGGTATTATGGTTGCCAGAGGTGACCTCGGTGTTGAGATTCCGGCAGCCGAAGTTCCTGCTGTACAGAAGCGTTGCATTCAGTCTTGTCATCAGGCAGGAAAGATTTCCATCACTGCTACTCAGATGCTTGATTCCATGATACGTAATCCGCGTCCTACACGAGCTGAAGTATCCGATGTTGCCAATGCCATCTACGACGGAACATCAGCTGTAATGCTTTCCGGCGAGACTGCTTCAGGTAAGTACCCTATTGAATCACTTAAAATGATGGTTGAGATTGCTTATCAAACAGAGAATTCGATAGACTATTGGTCAAAGTTCGAGACCACAAAGATTCCTATGGTTCCGTCTATCGGAAATGCCATCTCGCATGCGACATGCACTACAGCAATGGACATAAACGCAAAGGCAATAATATCACTTACACATGCCGGCAGAACTGCAAGAATGCTGTCACGTTTCAGACCTGAATGTCCTATTATTTCTACTACTGTTTTCCCTAAAGTTGAGAGGCAACTCAATTTAAGCTGGGGCGTTATGCCAATCTTAATCGATGAAGTTAAAAATACCGATGAACTCTTCGAAGCAGGTATTAAAGCCGGTGCTAAATCCGGGCTTCTTTCAGACGGTGATCTTGTAGTACTTACCGGTGGTACACCTGTAGGTATGTCAGGAACAACAAACACTATTAAAGTACAGACTATCGGTAAAGCTCTTGCTTCAGGAAAGAGTGTATGTTCTGACAGTAATCCGGGAATAATCACGGGCACCATACTCAATATTAAGCAACCTGATCATGTAGATATAAAAGAGTTGAACATACCGGAAGATTGTATTCTCGTTGCTCCTTACACAACAAATGATATGCTTCCGATTATAAAACAAAGTAAAGTTCTCGTAGTTGAAGATGACGATCCTTCATGTCACACGGCAACAATTGCGATGGCTCTTGAGATTCCTACAATACTCTCTTGTACCAATGCAACAAAGATATTGACCGACGGTCGTACGGTTACGGTAGACCCTGTAAAAGGTTGCATAAGCTGATTTTTATATAGACAGCAATCTATATTTAAGCTGTGATATTCAGATTGATATCACAGCTTTTTTATTCACAGAATTTACCCAATTACATTGACCACGGTCTATTTTTTGTCATTATTAATATATTCTTATTTGAATGTTAATAATATAGCACTATTTTCACCAATGCATGTTAATATATAGATTTGACCGATATGATATAATAGTGTTGAAAATTTGTATATTGAATAACGAGGTAGGTAAATTGAGATTTATTGATTTAAATACAAAAGACTTAATCAATAAAGATAAGATTAAAGCTATAGCATGTATATCCACTATAGTTCTGTTTTGCGGTGCCTCAATATTCACAATGCGAACTTTACTCGATACAAAAGCCGCGGCTGTCTCCGCCGATGTTGATGAAAGCATTATCGAAATGATTGATACATCATCTGAAAGCAGTTCTTCCGTTACAGAAGAGACATCAACAGAATCAACCGTCAGCACCGAAGCATCAGAGACAACAGTTGTTGAGGAGACTGAGACTGAAACATCTGCTTCAGAATCAAGTTCAGAGACAGTAGCAGAATCTACAGAAGCCACCGAAGCTTCAGTTGTTGAAACGACAGGCGAGACAACAGCCGAGACCGCTTCAGAGTCTACAGCTTCACCTACAGCTACACCGGCTCCTACAGCTACACCGGCTCCGACTGCCACACCGGCTCCGACTGCCACACCGGAACCCGATTTTACGGAAAAGCCTTTAATTAAATCCGTATATGCTAAGTCAACGCTCAATGTCAGAAAGTCTCCTTCTACCGACAGTGAGATAGTAAAAACACTGAATGCCGGTGACGGAATAGATGTCATTGCAGAGACAAGCAACGGATGGTACAAAACATATAATAATAACTATGTTCTGGCAGAACTCACAACAGAGACACCACCGATTACACCTTCACCGGTACCTACACCTTCGCCTGTTCCGGCAGCACCTACAGCTACACCTGTACCGGCTCCGGTTGAGACAAATGCACCACCGGCCGAAGGAATGACTTTATACGGTTCATGTACAATTACATTCTACGGACCTCAGTTACTCGGGGACGGTACATACAGTACTTCAACCGCAACAGGCACAACTTGCTGTGAAGGTCGTACTGTTGCTGCCGACTGGAGTATATTCCCTGCAGGTACAGTTATTTACATAGAGAACGATCCTTTGGGTGGTGACGGATATTATACTGTAGAAGACAAAGGTCCGGGCGTTCAGGGAGCTCATATTGATATATATGCTGAAGACGGAGAAAGCGCATCGCATAATACCACATCCTGCAATGTTTATATTGTTAACTAAGCATTTTATTCTCGAAAAGATAAGAGTTTTAACGTAAAGCTTTTCGGGATATTAATAAAAAAACAAACAGAAAGCGAAGTGAGAAAAAAAAGATGGATAAAAAATCCAGAAGTAAAACAAACCAAGATACAAACGAGGCTTCATTTAAGAGCAAACCGAAGAAAAGTAAAGTCAATGACAAGAAGCCGCAAGAGAAAAAGAACAGCAAAAAGAAAACCATAGTAATTACTCCGAAGGAAGAGACATTGCAATTAGAAGGACGCAAAAGACGTCCTTCCAAGAAGATGTATAAGGGTGATGATATTGATTACTCTAAGTACATAACTCATCCGAAGGATACCGTTAAAATTATTCCTCTCGGCGGACTTAACGAGATTGGAAAAAATATGACCGCATTCGAATGCAACGGTGAGATTATCATCGTTGATGTCGGCATTGCTTTCGCCGAGATTGACATGCCGGGTGTTGACTGTGTAATTCAGGATTATACATATATTAAAGAGAATATGAATAAGCTTGTCGGTATAGTTTTGACACACGGTCACGAAGATCATATCGGTGCCCTTCCCTATCTTTTGAGAGAAGTAAAATGTCCGATATACAGCGGCAAACTTACTATAGAACTTGTCAGACATAAGCTCTCGGAAAACAGTGTAAGTCTTGCCGGAATAAGTCTTCAGGCTTGCAGAAACGGTGATGTTGTAAAGCTTGGCAAGAACTTCAAAATCGAATTCATAAGAGTAAATCACAGTATAGCCGATTCATATGCTCTTGCCATCCAAACGCCTGCAGGAGTTATTGTGCACAGCGGTGATTTTAAGATTGATTATACTCCGATTAACGGACACATTATCGATTTGCAGCGCTTTGCCGAATATGGCAACAAAGGTGTATTACTGTTCATGTGTGAGAGTACCAATATTGAAATCAACGGCTTCTCACCTTCAGAGAAATCCGTCGGTGAATCCTTCCAAAGAATATTTCAAAATGTTCAGGGCAGAATTATTATTGCTACATTCTCAAGTCATGTTCACAGAATGCAACAGATATTTACTGCTGCCGAGAAGTACGGTCGTCATGTATGTCTCTCCGGAAGAAGTATGATTACCTGCTTTCAGGTTGCCAATTCACTCGGTTACATTGATATGAAGCCGGATACGCTGATCAATATTGAAGATATAGACAAATACAGCAACGATCAAATAGTAATTCTTACGACAGGAAGCCAGGCTGAACCAATGAGTGCACTTACACGAATGGCTTTCGCTTCTCATAAATCAGTAGAGATTCACGAGGGGGACACGGTTATCATCTCCGCTCATCCGATTCCGGGAAATGAGAAGCCGATATATAAAGTAATTAATGAGCTTTTCAAGAAGGGCGCTCACGTTATATATGAGTCCTTGGCTGATGTTCACGTATCAGGTCACGCTTACAGAAATGAACTGGCTCTTCTTCACACACTGCTGAAGCCGAAGTTCTTTGTTCCGGTTCACGGCGAGTACCGAATGCTTTACAAGCACAAAATGCTCGCTGTCTCATTAGGAATGAAGCCTGATGATGTCTTTATCATGAGTAACGGTGATGTACTCAGCGTGTCTTCCAATCATGCCGAGATTACGGATCATGTTCCTGCCAATCCTGTATTGATTGACGGCTCAGGTGTCGGAGATTTACAAAATCACGTTCTTGCTGACAGAAGACTTCTTGCACAAGACGGTTGTATATCCATCGGCATAGTCATAGATGATAAAACAGGAGAATTAGCATGCCTTCCTATCGTTAATTCAGTAGGATTTGTTTTCGACGATGAAGCTGTTCAAATTCATCATGACTGTGCTGCCAAAATCACCAGTCTCTTATCAACTGCCAAACGTAAAAATACTGATATTGAGACAGAAGTCAGTACAACACATTTTAACAACGCTATTCGCAATATGCTCTTTGACAAGACCAAGCGACGTCCGTTGATTATCTGCAATGTAAGTCATATCAATCAGAAATATTATTAATATTATAAGAGGATATTTTTAAGTTAAAACAAACACCGATTTTTTAAGTAAAACATTAAAAGTCGGTGTTTCATTTTGTTCTTTTTTACCAACCAATCCGTCAGACTAAACATTCCGATTAATACATTTCACATTAGAATACGCATACTATTTAATATCTTCATATTGTAAAATTTAATTGGAGGTAGAAATGTATGGATTTATCTTTCGGATATTTCATGAGTGAGCTTGCCGCAAATCCAATTTTACTTCTTGCCGTAGTTCTCACTCTTGGAGTTATTTTTGTAAATGGTTGGACTGACTGTCCAAATGCAATTGCAACTTGCGTAGTTACAAGATGTATGCCGCCGAGACCGGCAATAATTATGTCCGCATTTTGTAATTTCTTAGGTGTTTTTATTATGAGTATGGTAAATGCAACAGTTGCAGAAACTATTACTCACATGGTAGACTTCGGTACTGATTCACAAAAGGCTATTACTGCTTTGGCTGCTGCACTGTTTGCCATTGTAGTATGGGCAGTACTGGCATGGTTCTTTGGTATTCCTACCAGTGAAAGCCACGCTCTGATTGCAGGCTTAACCGGCGGAGCAATAGCTATCCAAGGCGGTCTGAAGGGTGTTAACGGCGGTGAATGGATAAAGGTTATCTACGGACTCGTTTTATCCGTTGTACTCGGCTTCGTTCTCGGTTGGATTATTTGTAAATTGGTTACTGAAGCTTTTCGAGACGTTGACAGAAGCAAAACGGAACCTATTTTTACAAAAGCACAAATAGCAGGTGCCGCTGCAATGAGTTTCATGCACGGAGCACAAGACGGACAGAAATTCATGGGCGTAATACTGCTTTGCGTAATACTTACCAACGGCAACAGCGGCGTCGAATCAATACACATGCCTGTTTGGATTATGGCTTTGTGTTCGATTATTATGGCTGTAGGAACTTCAATAGGCGGAAAGAAGATTATCAAGTCTGTAGGTATGGACATGGTCAAGCTGGAGAAGTATCAAGGTTTCTCAGCAGATGTGGCCGCTTCGATTGCACTTCTTTTCAGTTCAATTTTCGGTATTCCGGTATCAACCACTCACGCAAAGACAACAGCTATTATGGGCGTAGGAGCTGTAAAAAGACTTTCATCGGTAAATCTTTCGGTAGTTAAAGAGATGGCGCTCACATGGATACTCACCTTCCCGGGATGCGGACTTATAGGCTTCCTTATGGCAAAATTGTTTATGTTAATTTTTTAAATAGGAGAGATTGAATATGGCTAATAAAAGTAACGATTTATATTTCAACAATTACATTGCAGCTGCTGATGTTGCAGTAAGAGCTTCAGAATACCTGTGCAAATGTATAAGCGAATTTAAGATTGAAGATATTGCAACCATGTTGGTAGAGATGCACGAGTTCGAGCATGCAGGAGACGATCTTCGTCACGAGATGGCCTCAATGCTTGCCAAAGCATTCGTTACACCTATGGAACGTGAAGACATGGCCGAGTTAAGCCAGAATATCGATTCCGTAATAGATAATATCGAAGAGGTTCTTCAATACATCTATATGAACTGCGTAGACTGCATGACAGATGACGCAGTACTGTTCGCAAAGAAAATCACAGAATGCTGTAATCTCATGAAGGATCTTCTTGTCGAGCTCCCTACCTTTAAGAAAGCCTCACAGATTCATGAACTTGTCATCAAATTAAATCACGCCGAAGAGGAATGCGACAATCTCTTCCTTAACGCCAATTATCGTTATCGCAAGAACATTAATGCTGCTGATAAAAAGGCAGCTCTTAGCATGTTCTCATGGAGAGAAATATATAATTGCTTAGAGGCATGTGCCGATGCAGCAGAGCATGTGGCAGATACCGTAGAAGCAATCGTAATGAAGAATACGTAATTCTCTTTATTTCTCGAAAAGTTGCTATACAACATCAGAGCAAAAAAATCAGTGGCTGTCTCAAAACAGCAAAAGTGTATGTAAAGCACCTTCAAATCGTCATTTACATACACTCAGAAAGCCAAAAACAGCAAAAGTGTATGTAAGGAGCCTCC
>JAKSRF010000047.1 GCA_024403755.1 Clostridia bacterium | reverse complement strand
ATTTCAAGACTGCCTCGTTATGACCACTTCGATACACCTCCATGTAAAGACGCTAAAGTATAATACTCAAAATTGCTGCATTTGTCAATATGAAATTGAAAATTAGTATAGTAATAAGCAGAAAATGATGGTTAATATGGTTAATCATGTATAAAGTGATAGTAATACAGTTTAGAAACATAAATTTGTTGCAAAATATAAGGACAATCCCATAACGAGGATTGCCCTATATATTCTAACCAATTAATGAAATATCAACATTGAATTCATTAACTTATCATCACCACCACATTGGTCTGTACCTCCTTGAGCTTGTGTAACTTTATGATTTAATTGTACATTCTATGTTTTAACGAATCATTGTAATTGAATTAATAAAACATGAACATGTAGTTAACAAATATACATAACTTCAACTATTACCTGTACATTAATATAAAGACTATTTACACTCATATTTTTCTTATAATATTGATATATATCTATGTGTTTACTAATATTAAAGGACATGCCATCAGACATGTCCTCTTCACTATTATGATTATTTTTTTATGAATTACTTATTCACCTAACAATTTAATTAATCTGTCCAGATCATCATAATTCTTGTAGTCAATTACCATCTTACCTTTTCCTGACTGTGAATCAGTAAGCTTAAGTTTAACCTTTGAACCAAGTATTTTCTTTAAGCTGGTCTCCACTTCTTTCGTACTGATACGTACTTGTTCACTCATCCTATCAACAGTTTTCTCAGCAGAGTTCTTTGGATTCTCAGCTTGCTCCAATAGTCTTCGTATATATTCTTCAGCCTGACGCACTGACATATCCTTTGCAATGATGACATCTGCTGCTCTGCGCTGTTCTTCACTGTCTTTGAGTGCAAGAAGTGCCTTTGCATGGCCGGCAGATAAATCACCGTTTACAAGAAAATCCTGTAATGATTCATCGATATTAATCAATCTAATTGTATTTGCAATTGTTGCTCTAGGCTTACCAAGTTTTTGAGCCAACTGTTCTTGAGAAAGCTTATGTGTCTTAAGGAGATTATTCATGGCCATTGCTTCTTCCAGTGGGTTTAAGTCTTCACGCTGAAGATTCTCGATTAAAGCCTGCTCCATTGTCTGTTCATCAGTTAATTCTCTTACTATTGCCGGAACTACTTCCAATCCTGCAAGACGTGATGCTCTCCAGCGACGCTCACCTGCAACAATTCTGTAGCCTGAGCCCTTTTTCTGTACTATCAGAGGCTGAATTATACCGTTTTCTTTGATTGAATCAGCTAATTCTTGTAATGCTTCTTCGTTAAATTTCTTACGTGGCTGATCAGTGTTTGGTGATATATCATTTATCTTTAATTCTACAACTGAATCTTTCTTATTCTCGCTGATACCTTCAGATGATAACAATGCGCCAAGTCCTTTTCCAAGACCTTTATTAGTTGTCATAATATTGTTTCCTTTCTAATACATTGATGTATATCTATTTATTTTTTAGTTCTTGACATTACTTCTTTTGCAAGTTTCTCATATGCGAGTCCACCCTTTGACTTCTTATCATAGTCACTGATTGTCTGACCATAGCTTGGAGCCTCACTGAGTCTTACATTTCTGGGTATTTCTGTCTTAAATACCTTATCTCCATAGTATTTCACTACCTCTTCCTTTACCTGTCTTGCCAACTGTGTACGTCCGTCATACATATTCAGCAATACTCCAAGAAGTGAGATTTCCGGATTCAACTTTTTCTTAACAAGATTAATAGTATCATTGAGTAAACTTAATCCCTTTAATGATAAATAATCGCCAAGAATCGGTATAATTATGTCTGTTGATGCAGTTAATGCATTAATTGTAAGCAAACCTAATGTCGGTGGGCAGTCAATTATTATGTAATCATATCTGTCTTTCACAGTTGATAATGCAGTTTTAAGTATCTGTTCACGTGATATTTGGCTCACTAATTCAATTTCTGCACCGGCAAGGTTAATATCTGTAGGACAAATATCTACATTCTGCGTATTTGTCTTTACTATTACTTCATCAATCGGTTTATCATCTATAAGAACATCGTAAATGGATTGTTCCAATTTTGTCTCATCTATTCCCATGGAAGACGTACTGTTACTCTGCGGATCCATATCAATTACTAGGACTTTTTTCTTTTTTTTGCCTAAATATGCTGCTAAACTAATTACTGTAGTAGTTTTGCCGACTCCACCCTTTTGATTTACAACTGAAATTATTGAAGTCATTTCAAATATTCTCCTCTTTTATATTATTAATACTCTGATATTTTATCATTATTTTAATTAATCTAATATTTCAATATCTTTACATCATTAGTGTTTCACGTGGAACATTCGTTATTTTTACATATATTTCACGCATTTTGTATATTTCTTTAGCTTTCAAAGTCTATATTCTATTAATTTCTAGTGTAATTTATATAATTGTTCCACGTGGAACAATTTTAAATACTTTATAATACAATTAATTTAAAGTATCACATTAATATTACATTTGCTAAATTACTCTCACAAAGAACAGATAAATGAATAATAAATACTTTTTCTATACTTTAGTCATCAGTACGAATATATTTTATTCTATTATTCTATTTCACCAAATGTTCCACGTGGAACAATATTAATCATATTATTACTAACACAAATAAGATTATTCACATAATAAGAAAGAACATTCCTTAAATATTATCAACAAAAAAGGATGTTCCACGTGGAACATCCCTCAAACATCATTTAATTAACCAAATTAACGCTATTATGTATCAATATTAGCAGTCTTAGCATTCTCCTGAATAAAGTTCTTACGAGGTTCAACTACATCACCCATCAATAATGTAAATGTCTCATCAGCCTGCTGTGCATCTTCAAGAGAAACCTTTAAGAGTTTACGAGTAGCAGGATTCATTGTTGTATCCCACAACTGAACAGAACTCATCTCACCAAGACCTTTATATCGCTGAATTGTTGGATTTGTCCAGCCTGTTTTCTGCTTAATTGCCTCAATTTCCTTATCATCATAAGCATAATATGCTTCTTCACCCTTAAATACCTTAAACAATGGAGGACAAGCAATATAAATATTACCATTATCAACCAAAGGTCTCATGTATCTAAAGAAGAATGTAAGAAGCAATGTACGAATATGTGAACCATCTACATCGGCATCGGCCATAATAATAATCTTATGATAACGCAACTTATTAATATCAAAATCATCACCTATTCCGGTTCCGAGAGCCATAACTACAGGCTGAAGCTTCTCATTTGAATAAACCTTATCAATACGTGATTTCTCAACATTAAGCATCTTACCCCACAAAGGAAGAATAGCCTGATACTTACGTGCACGACCTTGTTTTGCAGATCCACCGGCTGAATCACCCTCTACGATAAAAATCTCACAGAACTCTGCTTCATTTGACTGACAATCAGCTAATTTACCAGGAAGTGAATTTGATTCAAATACGCCTTTTCGACGAGCAAGATTACGTGCATTCTTTGCAGCACTTCTGGCTCTGGAAGCAGCCATACATTTATCCATAATAACTTTGGCAATATCAGGATGTTCCTCAAGATATGTCATAAACTTATCTGCAACAGCCTTCTCAACCATAGGACGAATCTCTGCATTACCAAGTTTAGACTTAGTCTGTCCTTCAAACTGAGGCTCAGGAAGCTTAACTGAAATGATAGCAGCAAGACCTTCACGAGAATCTTCACCCTGGAATTTCTCATCACCGTCCTTAAGGAATTTGTATTTCTTTGCATAATCATTAATTACACGGTTCAATGCAGCTCTGAATCCTGTAAGATGCGTACCGCCTTCAACCGTAGCAATATTATTAGCATAAGAATAAACTGTTTCCTGATAGGAATCATTGTATTGCATAGCAATCTCGACAAAGCAATCACCTTCACGAGTAGCAAAATAAATAGGTGTACCGGTTAATGCTTCCTTATGCTTATTAAGATACTCAACAAAGGAAATAATACCACCATCATAATGCAAATACTTTGTATTTGGTTCATCACCTCTGTTATCGCACAAATTAATGGTAACTTCCTTATTAAGGAAAGCCATCTCACGATAACGAGTAATCATTGATGCAAAATCAAAATAAATATCTGCAAAGATCTCATTATCAGGAAGGAAAGTAGTAGTCGTACCTGTATCATTAGCTTCACATTTACCTACAATATGAAGAGGTTCAACAGTTTTACCCTTTTCGAATCCAATCTGATAGATGTTGCACTCACGACGTACCTGAACAATCATCTTAGAAGAAAGTGCATTTACTACAGAAGCACCTACACCGTGGAGACCACCGGAAATGCTGTATGCACCGCCGCCGAATTTACCACCGGCATGAAGAACAGTATGAACAACCTCTACAGTAGGAATACCCTGCTTAGGATGAATACCGACAGGAATACCTGATCCGTTATCCTTTACTGTAACGGAACCATCCTTATTGATTGTAACATCAATAGTATCACAACGACCTGCAAGAGCCTCATCTACAGAGTTTGCAACAATCTCATAAACGAGATGATGAAGTCCTCTCGGAGTAGTATCACCGATATACATACCAGGACGCTTACGAACAGCCTCCAAACCTTCAAGAACTTGAATTTCATCCTCACCGTAGGCCTTTTTATTACCTGTATCAAATTCATCCTGACCTTCTGTAATACTGTCAAGATTTTTTGACATATCTTCACTAAAATCCTCAGTCAAAGCTCTCGGATTCTCGGCAAGATTACGCAATTCATCATCATTTACATCCTCTACAGGCTGAAAATAGATGTCTACCTCAGGTGAATTGTTTACATTTTTCTCTTCATTCTCGCTCATTTTAATAAAACTCCTTATTCAATCCATAAAAACACCAAAAGCGATATTTTACTGGATTTGTAACATTGTTAAGCGCTTTAAAAGTACTCCTGAAGACATTGGACTCACGTAAGTACGATTCGTAGTAATAACTAAAGACTTGGATATATCACCGGATATATACTCCAATCTGTTTGAGTCATCCTCTGCTCTAATATATTTGTTAAAGTCTGCCTGTAAAGCAGACACATTCTCAAGATCAATAACGGCAACAACAGAATCTGAAGTTACAGTAATCTCACCGCCCAAATGAACATACATAATAGCACCTTCTGTAATGAGTATTTTTACAAACACTATAACCAATATATTATATCATAAAAACATTAATTATCGGCACTAATTACACCATTATCAACGTTATAAAAACGAAGACTGTCAAAAGAATCAATATCAATAATCTCATTCAATATGAATTCTTTGTCAGTACAGGTTATAAATATCTGCGTATTCTTAATATTTGTGATAAGGCTGCTTCTTCTTTCTTTATCAAGCTCTGAGAAAACATCATCAAGAAGAAGAATAGGGGAAGTAGAGGTATAAGTTCTGATACAATCAAGTTCGGCAAGCTTAAGAGATAAAGCAGCAGATCTTTGTTGTCCCTGAGATGAATATGAACGCATAGATAAATCATTTAACTTAATATCTATGTCATCCTTATTCAAAGCAACTGAAACAACACGTCGTTCTATATCATTACTTCTGGAAGCTTTAATTTTATTTAAAATATAATCACTTAAAACAGCCTGTATTTTATCCCTTTTTACGCTTTCGATATTGTCATTAATTAAATTATACTTATAATTCTCTCCAAGCTCATTTATGAGCTCCTGAGTCAATAATTCGATAAGTCCCGGAATGGAATTATAGGTTAATTCTATTTTCTCTGAATTATTCGAAATTCTTGAATGATGGACGCAGGCATAATCCGATAAAATCATTACGAATCTTAACCGGTAAAAAACTATTTTCGCAGATAAATCAGCAAGACTTAAATCATAGTATTCAAGAATATTCTCATCAATATTTCCGTAATACTTCTTCAAATAAACATTTTTCTGATTCAAAATACGTACATATGCATTAATCAAATCAAAATATACCGGAGATATCTTTGATATAAGTACATTTAAGAATTTACGGCGGTTTCCCGGTGCACCTTTTACTATATTAAGGTCCTCAGGAACAAACATAACAGTGTTACAAATGCCTAAATATGAGGATATTTTACGAATTTCCGAATTATCCTGAAAAAGCTTTCTTTTCTGTGTATTTAAGTCATATTTTACACATAAATCAGTCTTGTAATTATCAATCTCATCACATAAATTGAGTTTTATACAAAATTCATTCTCATTAAATTTAACAAGCTCTCTCTCTTTATGAGTTCTGTGTGATGTTAAACAGGAACAGAAATTAACAGATTCAATTATATTGGTTTTACCCTGAGCATTTTTTCCGCAAATAACATTAACAGAAGGCCCAACCTCCAGATTGAGCCTTCCGTAATTGCGAAAATTAATTAAATCTATATCAGTAATAAACATTATCTTCTGATAGGGAGAATCAAATAAACATAGCTCTCGCCCTCTACCGGACGAACAATACACGGTCCGAGAACACCGTTGAATTCAATTCTGATCATATCATCTTCAATTGCCTTAAGTGCTTCTATGAAGAACTTGGCATTAAAATCAATATCTATAAGATCACCTGATATCGAAGCCTGAATCTCTTCTTTAAGATTACCTGCATCTGTATTTGCAGATACAACAATACTTTCATTATCAGACATTGATATCTGAACAGGGAAACGACGCTCATCATTCATAATAATAAGTGAAGCACGCTCAATAGCATCAAGCAACAGCTTACGATTAATGTTCATTATTGTCTTTGCACTGTTCTGAATAAGTGAAGCATAGTTAACATAAGGCTGAACAATAAGTCTTGATACAACACGAACATTTCCTATATCAAAGAGAAGATGATTATTTGAAGAATAAATAATTACTTCACCTTCATTCTTACTGTCAAAAATCTTGGAAGCCTCAAATAAAGCCTTACCCGGAATAAGGAAATTCATAAGAGGGAAGTCCTTACCCAATTCTTCTTTACGAACTGCCATTCTGAAACCGTCAAGTGCAACTATTGTTGCATTTGTTCCGTCACTTTCAAGAAGACATCCGGTAAGAGCCGGTCTTGTATCATCCTTAGAAACAGCAAATATTACATTTGTTATCATTCTTTTAAGGATAGCCTGCGGCATTATTATCTTATCTGTATTATCAATTACAGGAATCTTCGGATATTCTTCAGATGCATTACCGTTAATATTGAATTCGGCAACACCTGATTCAATAGTAAGCTTATTCTTATCATCAGCTTTGATTGTAATGCTTTCTTCAGGAAGCTTTCTTATAATTTCACCGAATATTTTTGAATTTGCTACAACAGAACCCTTCTCAAAAACATCTGAATCAATATCTGCTTCGATACCTGTCTCGAGATCATAACCGGTAAGCATTACCTTATTATCTTCTGCCTGTATTAATATACCGTCTAATATCGGTTTTGTTGAATTAGTTTTTACTGCTTTCTGAACTATTGCAATAGCCTGCTCAAGTTCTGTTTTTGTACATACAAATTTCATCGCTGCGTTCTATCCTTTCGAGAATTATCTGCATAATATTATACATTATAAAAGCACAAAAATAAATGATTTAGCTCTCTTCTATATTTATTTTATATATTAGTATTATTATGCAATGTACAAATGTATAAAACTCTCGAAAATACTGATTTTAAGGCATTTATAACAGTGTTAAAGTGTTAACAATAAATGTTCATAAAATGTAGTTATAAACACGCGATTGTTATAAACAAATTGTTTTCTACTTTTGAACAAAAAATGTTTATAAGTGAACAGAATTTACTTAAATTCTTTACTTATGTTATCGACAATTGTAACGATATCCATTTTTTTGGCATTAAGAGCATCCTGAACTATATTATAGGAATGAAGCATTGTTGAATGCTTACGTCCTCCGAAATAATTACCAATCTCGGAATATGTCATATGCAAAAGCTCAACAAAGAAATAAATACATATATTACGAGGTTCGGTTACATTCTTTGCTCTGCTGTCTGATTTAAGCTTATCTACGGTAACATTATAGTAATTGGCAGAAAAATAATTACAAACCTTATTTGCTATGAAATCAGGTGATAAAGTATCTTCCTTATTAGGGGAGACAAGAGGCTGCATTATCTTCTTGAAGGTATCAAAATCAATCTTTTCCGTAGAAACATTTGTATATGTCTTATAGGTTGTATATGCTCCGAGAAGTCTTCTTATACTTGAAGTAAAATTCTCACAGAAAAAATTAATGAACTCATCATCAAGAACGATATTATCAGCTTCACACTTGCTTAAAAGAATAGCCTTACGAGTCTCATAGTTCGGCGGCTGAATATCCATTGTTATACCTTGACTGAATCTGGAAGTAAGTCTCTCATCCAATTCAGGCATATAGTTCGGTGATTTATCCGAAGAAATAACTATTTGCTTACCGGCTTTGATAAGGTTATTAAAAGTATTAAAAAATTCATTCTGACTTTCCATCTTACCTATAAGATATTGGATATCATCTATAAGAAGGACATCTGCATTGGCATATTTGCTGCGGAATTCAGAATAAGAATGCTTCTTTGAACTCAGTACATATTCATCAACAAAAGACTGACATTCGGTATAAATAATATTGAGATTAGGATTATTCTCATAAATCTTATTTGCTATTGCATAAAGAAGATGAGTCTTACCGAGACCGGAATTACCCCAAAGATAGAACGGATTATAATCAACGTAACCGGGATTATCGGCAACCTGCATTGCACTTGCTCTTGCGAATCTGTTTGATTCTCCCGGAATAAATGTATCGAAAGTAAAATATTTATTCTGTTCGCTCAACTTCTGAGGATTAAAATAAATGTTTGTATTTACGGAAGTATTCTTGTCGTTACTTTCAAAGGTTGACTTATTGAGAGCATAAACTACGGTATCAATACTTTTTACATCATCTTCACGAACAAACTGTACATTAATATTGCCTCCGCAAACCATATTAATAACGCTGTTTATTATATCCTTGATTCCGTTGTTGTTGTTCTTCATAAAACGAAGACAATATTCATCTCTGCAAGATAAAATAATGTACTTATTTGGCTCATACTTAATCTCATTCATGTTTTTAAGCATAATATTGTACGTTGTACTGTTAATGCTATTATCATTCTCAAGAATATCAAGACAATCTTCCCAAACAGACATATTTTTATAACCTTCCCTAACATTTTTAAGCGAAAAAGTAAGTGTATTATAACACGATTTTAGATATAATAAGTAGTAATTGTTGTTTAAAAGATTTTTTTTGAAAGTGGTTGGGAAACACATAAATGTCTAAAAATAAAACAATGATAATTATTGCCGTTTTATTGTTCTTAATCGGTGTTTGTCTTCTTTTGATTGATCCGATAAAAAACATGATGCGCGATGAAAAGACTGATGAAGCTTTACAAATTTTCGAAGAAAATCTGAATATGACTCTCGGTGATGATTCAGTTATTACTTTCGTAGTACCTGCAAAAGGAAACGAGATAAACGGTGAGGGATATGACCTCTTTGATGTTGTGGATGAAGCTGCACAATCAGCTCATGAATCTGCTTTGGAAGAACTTCCTGATGATGTTACATTAACATATGTCGGAATAATTGAGATAGAATCAGTAGATATTAAGATACCGATTTGGGACAGCACATCTGTTGTTGCCTTAAGATACGGTGCAGGAAAATATGAAGAATCAGCTTATCCGGGAGAAGGAAAGAACTGTACGATTCTCGGTCACAGAATGAGAGCAGAGGGAAAGCTTTTTCACAGTCTCGGTGAAGTTAAGCTTGATGATGTAATAAGAATTACCCTGACAGACGGAAAAGAAATGGTATATGTTGTAGATCAGATAGAAACAATAGTTCCGGAGGATCTTGAAAATTATATTATGGCAGATTGTTCCGATACGGAAAGACTTACTTTGGTAACATGTACTCCGCTCGGTAATCCGACGCACAGACTTATTGTAATTGCTCATCCTCTGGGAGAGAACTGATAAAGGAGACAAAATGTTACGTTCTTATTTGGGTATAGCCGCAGCGAAGATTATACGTAAAACTCTTCGCCTTATGGGAAAGGGAGCAACAACTTTACCGGGCAAAACAGCAATTAAAATATCTCCGGATGTAATCAGAAAATCAGCTGAAGGAAAAACAATAATTACAGTAACCGGAACAAACGGTAAAACCACTACTTCTCATATGATATCCGAGATGCTGACTTCTCTGGGATATGAGGTTATTAATAATATTTCAGGTGCAAATCTTGCTTCCGGAATTGCAACCACACTTATTTGTGACGGTTCAAAGAATAAAAATGCCGTTTATGTTTTGGAAACTGATGAGGCTGCATTTGCAAAGATTGCAGGTTCACTTAAACCTACCGTATCTGTTGTTACAAATCTTTTCAGAGATCAGCTTGACCGTTACGGTGAACTTACACATACAAGAGATTTAATCGCAGGCGGAATCGATAAAACAGATGCTACACTCATCCTTAACAGTAACGATTCACTTGTTGCTTCTCTCGGAAAGGGAAGAGAGAACAGAACTGTTTTCTTTGGCTTAAATAAGGAAAGCATGCTCAAAAACAGTGCCTACAAGAAGTCATCAACTGTTCTTGAGGCTTCATCTGATGCGGTTTATTGTCCTACCTGTCAGGTAAAATACGAATATAAATCCAGAAGCTTCAGCCATCTCGGTGATTTTTGCTGTCCTAAGTGCGGATTCAAAAGTCCTGACGATCGTTTCTCGGTTGTATATGATTTAAAATCAAGTCCGTCAGACGAGGGATACAAATTCTCTATACAGGATTCCTTGAATTCCGAGTCAAACGAGGTTGAACTTAAAATACCGGGCAGCCACAATCTGTACAACACCTGCGCTGCTGTATCTGCCGTTACAGTTCTTCTCGAAAAGCTTAACTCAAACAGTAAAGACAGCTTTAAGTCAGCTTGTGAAGCATCCTGCAAAGTAAAAGCAGCCTTCGGCCGCATGGAAAAAATAGATATCGGCGGTAAGAAAATTTGCATTCTTCTTGTCAAAAATCCTGCCGGTCTCGATCGTTCCCTCTCCTTTGTAACCGAAGCATCCGATGCTTCTTCTGTTATGTTTTTGCTTAACAGCAATATAGCTGACGGTAAAGATGTATCATGGATTTGGGATGTAGATTTTGAGAGTAAAGCAAACGACTTGCCTTCAGACATTTATGTCAGTGGTGAACGCTTCGGTGATATGTTGCTCAGAGTAACATATGCAGGTCGTGATATACCTTCTGAATTTTACGGTGATATGAGTAATGCAATGAAGCTGGTTGAGAAAGCTTTGGAGAAGTGTGAAGAAGGAAAGTGTGTTTATATTCTTCCTAATTACACTTCAATGTTAAAATTGCGTGAGATGCTTGTGCATAGATTCAACCTTAAGGATTTTTGGGAATAAGGAGATTATTATATGAGTGATTTTGAATTAAACATCGGACACTTTTATCCGGATCTTCTTAATCTCTACGGAGATCGCGGCAATGTTTTATCACTGTACAGAAGAGCTTCTCTTCGCGGAATAAAAGTAAATATCAAATCAATTTCGATAGACAGTGAATTAAAGCCTGATGAGCTGGACTTATGTTTTATAGGCGGCGGACAGGATAATGAACAAAATATTCTGAAAGACGATTTTGTAAACAATAAAGGTCCTTTGGTTAAAAAAATGATTGAGGACGGAAAAGTTTTCTTATGTATTTGCGGTGGTTATCAGATGCTCGGAAAATACTACCTTGAGCATGACGGTTCACGCCTTGATTGTCTCGGTGCTCTGGATTTGTACACTGAGGGTGCCGATGTCAGATTCATAAATGATACAGTTTACGAATATGAAGGAAAAACAATAATAGGCTTTGAGAATCACAGCGGTCGTACATATCTTAATCCTGAAGGTAACTGCAAACCTTTTATGAAGGTAGTTAAGGGACACGGTAATAACGGAGAAGACGGCATGGAAGGTGCTGTATATAAAAATACCTTTTGCACATATTCACATGGTTCTTTTTTGCCAAAGAATCCTTTTATTACCGATATGCTTATAGAGAAAGCCATGCAAAATAAGTATGGCTCCGATTTTACGCTTGCGCTGCTTGACAGTTCCGTTGAAGAGCTGGCAAACAGAGAAGCTCTTAAATATCTGAACGTGTAAGGATTATTAACTATTTTTTCAATGTCAAGGGTTAAAATATAGATTTATTACCATTTATCTATGTATTATAATGAAGATTATATTTTCGAAAATAATTTACGGAGGAGATAAAATAAAATGAAAAAAGCAAGAAAAACAGCAGCTTTGGCATTATCTTTGTCATTCATTATGGGTGTTTCCGGATGCAGCGGTATTCCTTTTCTCGGAAACAAGGCAAATGATGCCGTAAAAGAGGCCATCACATCCTATATGGATAACATTACAAAGGCCAAAATTGATAAGGCTGCAAAATCAATAGCAGAGTCAGACGACGATGATGAGGATGAGCTTTTATTTGCTGCAAGATATGATTCAATCAGTGACAGCAATGTAATTGATGTAATAGATGCTTTCCTTTCAACAACAGAGTATGAGATTACCGATGTTGAGGCTGACGAGAAGAAGGAAGAGGGAAGTGCAAAGCTCAAAATCAGTGTTGCTGATTTGGATGCAGTTGCAGAGGATCTTGATGAAGATGCAGATATTGACGATCTCATCGACGCAATCAGTGAGTGCGAAGACAAGGTAGATGATAAAATTAAGTTGAGCCTCATTCTTGATGATGATGAGTGGTTGATAGAGAGCGGCAGTGATGTTGACGTAGCTGATTTCTATTTCAATGCTTTGGAGGATACCGAACTTTCAATCGGTGGCAGTGATTTTACAGAGAGTGCCATAATTGCATATGTTAATGATATTTTCATTGATTTGCGTAACGGCGACTTCGAGAAGTATATGGATGAAGGCGCTTCAATCGGTGATATGTTTGATTTCACTGATGCTGACAGTGAAGAAGTTAAAGATTTAGTTATCAATTTCTTTAAGAGTTACTTCGCAAACGAGACACATGAAGTAATCGTTAATTCTATTGATGAAGAAGGAAAGACAGCTAATGTTACCGTTAAAACTGAGGTTCCTTGCGCAAATGACCTTATTGCCGGTCTTGTTCATAACCACGATGTAATGGTAGTTGTAATGGCAAATCAGCTCTTTAATCCTGATTTTGATTTTGATGATTTATCAGGCGATATGCAGATTTTGATGTTCAACGGCTTAGTTGATGCAATTCCGGGTGCAGGTACTGAGCAGTTGACTGCAGATTGTACCGTAACTGTTGATGAGAACGGTGAGTTTAAAATGGGAGATGGCTTCAGTGATTGTCTCTTTGGTGAGGCAGATGAATCTAATGTTCAGTACACCGATGAAGAGCAGCAGGCAATTATAATGGATGCTCTCAAATATGCTTTGGATAACGGCATGATCAGTCAGGAAGAGTATGATTCGTATGTAGAAATTTTTAGCGGCAACGGCGGTAACGGCGGCAATGCAGGCAACGGTGGAGACGCTGG
>JAKSRF010000046.1 GCA_024403755.1 Clostridia bacterium | reverse complement strand
TCAAAAAACGTGACTGAATCTCGGGAATTTCTGCTTCTGAACTGTAAAATTCCCGTGAAATTGCATGTTTTATCAAAAAACGTGACTGAATCTCGGGAATTCCCGCTTTTGAACTGTAAAATTCCCGTGAAATCGCATATTTTATCAAAAAACGTGACTGAATCTCGGGAATCCCCGCTTCCAAACTGTAAAATTCCCGTAAAATCAAATATCCAACCCAAAAACGTGGCTGCATCTTGGGAAGTTGCAGTCTGCTATTTAATCGGATTGGTTGTATGTATATCTTCGCCATACCGTTAATAATCGGCATAACGAAGAAAAATTCTTTTGTTTATCACATGACGTGATTATAGCAATTCCAAATATTTCGGTCAATAAATCATCTTGTGATATAATTACTTAGTATGCGTTTTGATTTAAGTAGAAAATTTAATATGGAAATCAGTGTTCCTGAGTCCAAATCTGTTGGACACAGAGATTTGATTGTTAATTTTTTGACGGACACGGCCCAGGGAACACTTCGCTATAATGAGACATATCCGATAACGGTTGAAGAGTCGGACAGTAATGATATCAGGGCAACCAAGAATTGTATAAATGCTCTTGTAGAGGCGGCAACAGCGGCGACAGCAGCAATAACGGCAACAGGGAACGACGCGCCCGGGGAGATTATTCTTCCTGCTGAAGAAAGCGGTTCTACGCTGAGATTTTTTATTCCGGTGGGAATTGCTGTTTTGGATAAGTTGGGAATGCTTGATACGACGAGTCTGGTGTTTACGACCGGCGGCCGGCTTTTCGAGCGTCCGCTTGATGACATTAAGAAATGTCTTGAACCGCACGGAGTTACTATAATTCACGACAATGATACAAGAACGATAAAAATAGTATGTAAGAAGAGTCATTTGCAACAGATTTTCGAGATAAGCGGCAGGCTTTCTTCGCAGAATATTTCAGGTCTTCTGATGGCACTTCCTCTTCTTGAACATGATTCACAGATATGTATTACCGAAGAATTTAATTCAAAGACGTATGTTGATTTAACTACGGACGTACTTTGCCGTCACGGCGTGAATGTTGAAGAAGGAGAAATGCAATATGAGGTGGCAGGCAATTCATATTTGACTGCAAAGCATGTTCGCATATGTGACGGTGACTGGTCCTCGGGTGCGTTTCTTTTATGTATGAAGGGACTCATCAGCGATGATTCCGAGCTTACTGTAAGCGGACTTAACTACGATTCACCGCAGGGTGATCGCGCAATAACGGATTTTCTTGAGGTGATGGCGGGAAATGCAGGCAACGCTAATGCAGGCAACGCTGATGCAGGCAACGCTGATAAAGGCAGCGAGTGCATATCCTATAACTGTAAGAATATTCCGGATATTGTACCTTATATGGCTATATATGCTGCATATAAAAATGCTTCAAATCCGAATAAGTCAACTCGACTTCTTGATGTGGGAAGACTTAAACATAAAGAATCAGACAGAATAAGTGCAGTTTTGGATTATCTTCAGAAGATAGGAGCAAGAAGTAAATTTGACGGAGATAATCTTACAGTTTACGGTGCGGATTTGAATTATATCAGGACGATAGATGAACTTAAAGTCAGTTCGTACAATGATCACCGAATGGCTATGACAGCTTTTATGCTGGCACTCGGCGCAGGAAAGATTATTGATATAGATGATATTGATTGCATGGCTAAATCTTTTCCGATGCTTCCGGCAATCATGAAAAGGGAGTTTGGTATATGAATGTTTTTACTTATACGGGAAACAGAATAAAAGTAGAGGTCGAAGGAGAATCTCACAGTGAGCGAATCAGTGCGCGTTTATCGGGCGACCTCGAATTAATAAACAGTATTGAGATAGATGAGCGGGAATTGCAGGCTTTTCTTGACAGAAGGGCACCGGGAAAAAATGCATGGTCAACACCTCGTAAGGAACCGGATAAGGTTATTATTTCCCGCCCAAGCATCGAAAATGCGCTCGAAGGCATGAGCAACGACTCGACCGAAGGTGTAATAGAAGGTACGATTATCAATACCAATACAAAACCGCATGATTATTCAGGACTTTTAAGATGCCCGCGACCGTCTCATGCCGATTATACGGCCGGACTTAAGTATGGAGACGGATATGTATCTTCGGGCGGCGGAAGCTTCTCCGGAAGAATGACTGCTCCGCTGTGTATTGCCGGCGGTATAGCAATTCAGCAATTGCAAAAGTGCGGAATACGTATATTCTCGCACATTAAGAGTATAGGAGATATTTCCGATATCAACTATTCGGAGGCTGTCAGATTTGAGGATACGACAGCTGACAGATATATCGGATATCTGAAGGAGGTTGCCTCTAAAGATTTTCCGACCGTGTCTGATGAGAGTGCCGAGAAAATGATTAATCTGATAAGAGAGGCTTCGGCAGACGGGGATTCTGTCGGCGGAATAATTGAGACAGTTGTTACGGGAATGCCGGGAGGAATTGGCGGACCGCTTTTCGAGGGTATTGAGGGGAAAATAGCGAATTTGATGTTTGCTGTTCCGGCAGTGAAGGGAATTGAGTTCGGAAACGGATTTGACGCAACAGAACTTAGGGGTTCTCAGAACAATGATGCTTTCGAAATACGTGACGGAAAGGTAAAGATGAGAACGAATAATTCCGGCGGAATTCTGGGCGGAATAAGTGTGGGCGATGCGGCTCCGATTGTTTTTGCAACAGCCTTTAAGCCTACTCCGTCTATAGCAAAGGAACAGGATACGGTTGATTTGGTTGATCGCAGTAATACCAAAATTGAGATAAAAGGAAGACATGATCCGTGTATAGTACCGAGAGCGGTACCGGTTACCGAAGCAGTGACTGCTTTGGCGATATGGGATTTGATATTGAGTAAGTGAGGCAAATGATGACACTTGATGAGTTGAGAGAAAGTATAGATAGTGCAGACAGAAGTCTTCTCCAAAGTTTTAAGAAACGTATGGAGGTTGCACAGCAGATAGGTCTTTATAAAGCAGAACGCGGTCTTCCGGTTTTGGATAAGGAACGTGAGATTAAAAAGCTGAACTCGATTTGCAGTGAGGCAGATCCTGAAATAAGACCGTATGTAAGAGAACTGTACGAGACATTGTTCAAGTTGTCGAGAGATAAGCAGAGTAAAGCAAAGTTCGGTGTGTTGGGACAATCACTTCCTCATTCATATTCACCGATGCTTCATTATATGTATCAGGATGAATACGAATATACCGTAATTGAGAAGGAACCGGATGAACTGGATAACCTTTTCAGTGAAGAAAATCGCATCTACAGCGGCTTCAATGTTACTATTCCTTATAAGAAGGAAGCGTATAAACGATGTGCTTTTCTGTCTGAGGAGGCAAAGGCTGTCGGAAGCGTAAATACTGTGGTATTTGATGAGGATAATAAAGCTCACGGTTATAATACCGATATTTACGGATTTACATATCTGTTAACCTCGAACGGCATTGATGTAGACAATAAAAAGTGCCTTATCTTAGGTACCGGCGGAGCTTCAACTGCGGTTGAATATTCTCTTAAGAAGCTTAATGCGGCTTCCGTTAAATTCTGTTCGCGTACGGGTGAGATAAATTACGATAATATTTACGAGCTTTGCGGTGATACTGATATTATAGTAAATACTACGCCGGTCGGTATGTTCCCGCATGCGGATGAGACACCTGTTGAACCGGCAAAATTCAGTAAGCTTTATGCAGTGGTAGATATTGTCTATAATCCTGGAAAAACCAAACTTATGAGTCTGGCTTCTTCATGCGGTGTACCTAATGTTATCGGCGGTTTGAAAATGCTGGTGGCACAGGGCTACAAGGCTTCGTTGATATTCAGACATTTGGATGACGAATTGTCTGCCGATGTTGCTGCTTCTGTTATTGATAAGGCCTACAAAGAACTCGAATTTAAAATGAAGAATATTGCATTTATAGGCATGCCGGGATGCGGAAAGAGCACATTTGCAAGGTATGCAGCCGAGCGTTTTCAAAGGGAAGTTATAGACTTGGATAAGGCTTATGAGGAGGCTTACGGAATCTCACCTGCTTCCGAAATTACGGCGAACGGTGAAGAGACTTTCAGACAGAAGGAGACTGAACTGTTAAGAGACGTTGCATATCTGTCGGGCAAGGTGATTTCGTGCGGCGGCGGAATTGTAACCAGAGATGAAAATGTTGAAATCTTGAGAGCGAACAGTATTGTTGTATATCTTGACAGACCTCTCGAGATTTTGGCTTCAAATGACAGACCGTTGTCGGCCCGTTACGGTGTTGAAGAATTGTACAGCAGACGTCATAAGCTTTATGAGAATGCCTGTGATATAAAGCTGACGGTGGATAAGACTGATTCCGAGAAGGAATTTCTGAATGCGGCTATACAAAAACTTATTTCCGAGTTGTGATTGACCGCACCATGATTTGCCGCAACATGTCGTAGAAATCGCATAGGAAATATGACATAATATAAGACATATGTTGGGTTGATTTTTCTCGATGAGATAAGGAAGGAGCACAGAAGAATATGCATGTACTGGTATTGAACGGACCGAACTTGAATATGCTCGGGATACGCGAGCCGGGTAAGTATGGTACTATATCCTACAATAACCTTAAGGATTTGATTAATAATCACGCCAATGAAATAGGTATTGAGGTCACTTGTAAGCAGTCAAACAGCGAAGGAGAACTCATAGATATCATTCAGAGAGCATATTTTGATAAGCTTGACGGTATTGTTTTTAATCCGGGCGGATATACACATACATCAGTGGCGCTTCTCGATGCACTTAAATCCGTGATGATTCCTACTGTTGAGGTGCACATCACCAATATAGATGAGCGTGAGGAGTTCAGGAAATTTTCTTATATTTCTCTTTATGCCGAAAAGGTGATAAAAGGACATGGCATCGCCGGATATACCGAAGCAATGGATTATCTTAAAGAGAAGTACGATGCATCTCCGACCGCAAACGATGAGAAATGATTATTTAATGCCGATATAATTCTATTGTGTAAATATACGAATTTATGTATTATGCAACGGCGGTTCAGAACTGAGCCGCTGTTTGGATTTTTGCGTGATGTATCGGAACGTTAACAAATTGATAATAATTAGAACACACTGGCGCCACCATTTGTTATTAACTGTGTGATATTATCTTCGTGCGAATAACAAAGACGCCGATTAGAACTGAAATTGATAATTCAATTTTGAGAAACTATAAACCGCTTAAGGGGGAAATATAAATGAAAACAACAAAGATTGCAGTGCTCGGATTGGCACTTATGATGACCGTGTCCGGTTGCAGCTCAAATACAAAAGAAAGTTCGAACAAGCATAAACATAAGGCTCATGACAGAAAAGTCGAGGAGACTCATGAGAATAACAGCAACAACAGCAGTAACAACAATAACGGTGAGACATACGGAATCGGAAGCCTCGGAGGCGAAGAGAAGAATCCGTATTTTGAAGAGATAGACAGTGCAGTTATTACATACTATTACGGCCACAACTACATGAATATGGAATTATTCAGCGAATTCAGGCCGACATCGATAACACTCGATGAGGACCAAATTGAAGACTTGGAGAATGCATTTAGGGAGATTGAAGAATATGTAAGTCCGGATGAATCCGCTATATGTCCGATAACAGGTTATTGTAAGGTAACCATAAATGATAATTTGGAAGTCTACTTATCAGACAGCTATGATGCTTGCGGTTTAATATATAATGACAGTTACTATTTCAGTGACAAGGATTTTACAGATTTGGTATATGAACTTATAGATAAGAACAACGAGGAAATCTGTAAGAGCGGAATGTTCAATAAGAAGGTTACGGATTATTGGAGAAATGAGAATAACAACTCGGTTGAATATGAATTTGATATTGAGAAATATCCGGAGCTTAAAGATATAAAGTACTACGCATTCGAATGTTCAATGGATCCTAACGAATTTGGCGATATAACAGACAATTTTCTTTTTGAAGATGGGTCGATACTGATGGTATTCGACGGTGTGGGTGACGCATTCTATGTTGAGAACGGCTTTGAATATTATATTACCTTCGAGACAATCGGAGTAACACAGAAAACAATTGACGAGTATTTGGAACAGAAAGCCGAGATGGGCGACAACGATTTTACGTCAAATGAGAACAGCCAATTGACTATTGCGCATAACGGAACAGAATTAGCACTTCCTGCCGATGTGAATGAAGAAGATATCATTAGCATTATGAATGAATGTGATTTCAATCATTTCGACTATTTGGATGATATGGACTTTGGTGACTGCGTAGAAGTAAGCGCAGGTAACGGAACATTCTATATACCGACGGATATGAGCGACGGAAATACATACTATGTTGCAGAAGACGGAGTAAGATATCTGGCATGGCTGGATAGTAACACAAGACAAATGTTTCTGGACATAATCTGATATAAAAGCAAGAACAGGCCAATACGCCTTCTTGAATATTAACAGCACTCTGAATGAAGGTCCCCCTTCCTCCTCAATAGAGTGCTGTTTATTTTTAACATAATCAAAAACATATGATTATGTTAAAAATGTGAAGTTGAAGGAAACTATCTTAAACATTTCTTAACATTTTGTTTGCATTTGCTGAACCTATGTGTAATAACATACAATTCGTAGTTTGTAATAAGGGGAATACAAATGGACGGCGAACTTAAAGTAAGAAGTGATATACTTGCTGAGAATGCCGCTTTAGTGGCAAAAAAATACAGATTGGATTACAGATTGATGGCTCTGGGTGGAGCATTTACATATCTGAATTCAGGTTCAGCGGCTGATGAGGCGGAATTGGACGACAGTAAGAGAATAATGAGAGACAGATTGAAATTATTCTCCGGAAGCAAGGCAATCAGTTCTAGTTCGTATCTGAAATGCGTAATTGCATGTAAGATGGCACAGTGTGCCAATCCGGAAGAATTCCTCGATAATGTTAATTGTGCATGGGGAGTGCTTTCGAAGCATTTTTCTTACAGCATTTATTTAGGAAATGCTGCTTATACCTTGGCAACATGCTGCAAAGTAAAAGAATATGAAGCAGTAGCATTAAAGGCTAAGGAGATATATAAGCTTAATAAACACAGGCATTTTCTTATTACAAACGGAAAAGACATATCTGAGTGTATTCTTCAGGCAATGACATCAATGTCTGCTGAAGAATTAGTCAACAACAGCGAAGAGTGCTTTAAATTGTTGAAGAAGAATATACGTAAGGCGGATTCCGCACAGAGTATGGCTTTTATATCAACCGTGTTCAACGGTACAAATGAAGATAAATGTGACGACATCATAAAGTTTTACAGAAAACTTAAAGATGAGAAGGTTAAGATATCTTCGCCGTTAATACAGCCGTTTATTGCATTACCTGCATTATGCGGTGTTGCAGATGACAACTTTGTTGACGGTATTAAAGAGGTTGAACAGTATTTTAAGAGACATAAGAATCTTAAAATGTTCGGTTTGAATATGCAACAGCGTTATATGTTGGCTATATCTGTAGTAATGACATCGAGACTGTCGAAGATTGAACGCGACGTTGAGATAAAAGCAAGTATATTACAGGAAACAGTAACCAATATGCTGGTGGAGCAGGTGATTGCAGCAGAGACTGAATATACAGTAACAGCAATTGCGGCAGTTGCAAACAGTTAAACAGTCAAATTACTTTTGGGGAAAAGTGATTATACAGCAGGATATCGGCGGACACAGTGCACAGTGTCCTGCCGATATTTTGTATGCAATGAAAATGATTAATTTAGCCTAAAATCTGCAATAGTAACAATAAGAATTGTTGTAAAATTTACTTAAATGTATGTTGAGCTTTTCGAGCATAAAGGAGAATGGCAGATGGGCAAAAAGATTGTATTGGATTGGGACAGATACACAAAAACCGCTATAAAATTAGCTGAAGAAGGTTCGGTTCTGATAAAGAACGATAATAAAGCATTACCGCTGGCAAACGGCACAGAGGTGGCACTTTGGGGACGTATGCAGAATTACTATTATAAGAGCGGTACAGGATCGGGCGGCATGGTAAATGTACATCATGTAACCACGATAAGGGAAGCCTTTGAGAATGACGAGAGTCTCAGTATTAACAAAGAACTTGCAGATATTTACGATAAGTGGACTGCTGACAATCCGGTTGATTTGGGCGTCGGTTGGGGTAACGAGCCATGGTCACAGGAAGAAATGCCGGTAGACGAGGAAACCGTTAAGCACTTTGCGCAGACTAACGAGGCTGCAGTAGTTGTAATTGCCAGAACTGCGGGTGAGGATTGCGATAACAGCGACACAAAGGGTGCGTATAAATTATCGGATAAAGAAGAGAAGCTTATAGAATATGTATGTAAGTATTTCAAAAAAAGTATAGTGCTTCTTAATGTCGGTGCAATTATTGATATGAATTTTGTTGCACACTGTAATCCTGATGCTGTCTTATATATATGGCAGGCAGGTATGGTAGGCGGAATACCTGCGCTTAACCTTTTGTCCGGTCGAAGCAATCCGTCGGGACGCCTTGCGGACACGATTGCTTTTGATACATCGGATTATCCGGCTGCCGAGAATTTCGGAAATAAGGATCCGTATAAGGATTACTATGAAGAAGACATTTTTGTAGGATACAGATATTTCACGACTTTTGCTGAGAAGCGAGTAATGTATCCTTTCGGTTACGGTCTTTCCTACACCGAATTCAGTATTGAGACCGCATCCTTTAAGGCTGACAGTCTCGGCGTGACTGCCTCCGTTAAAATAACGAATATCGGTTCTGTCAGAGGAAAGAATGCAATTATGATGTTTGCCTGTGCACCGAAGGGAAAACTCTCAAAACCGAGTCGCGTATTGTGCGCATTCGCAAAGACCGGTGAGCTTAATCCGGGAGAGAGTGAGATTCTTGTGCTTAAGGCAGGTGTAAGAGATTTTGCTTCATTTGATGATGATAACAGACTCGGACTCGGAACCGGTTTTGTTCTCGAAAAGGGCGATTACAGGTTCTATGTGGGAAATGATATTAATGCAAATACAGTAGCCGGCGATGTGACTTACTATAACGATATTATGGTTGAGGCACTGGAATCAGCCCTTAAGCCGTGCGAGCCTTTTAAGCGAATGATAGCTGATGATAACGGGAAAGTATCCTTTGAGGATGTCCCTCTCAGAACATTAAATCATGAGAGTAAACGTTTGGAAGGACTCGAGGAAATTAATCAGACCGGTGATTGCGGAATAAAGCTTGCCGATGTAAAAGCCGGAAGAAATACAATGGATGAATTCATAGCTCAGCTTGACGATGAAGAGCTCAGCTTGATTATACGCGGTGAGGGAATGAGCAGTCCGAAGGTTACTATCGGTACCGCTGCTGCATTCGGCGGAGTAACAAAGGAGCTTAATGCTATGGGAATACCGGTTTTGTGCTGTTCCGACGGACCTTCCGGTATGCGTATAGACAGTGGTAAGAAGGCATTCTCACTTCCTAACGGAACGCTGATGGCTTCATCATTTAATACGACACTTGTTGAGGAACTTTATGATTATGTCGGTAAAGAAATGATCGGAAACAAAATCGATAATATACTCGGTCCGGGAATCAATATACACAGGTTCCCTTTGAACGGCCGTAACTTTGAGTATTTCTCGGAGGATCCTTATCTTACCGGACATATGGCTTGTGCACAAATCAGAGCACTCGATAAGAACGGGGTGTCGGCAACGATTAAGCACTTTGCGTTTAATAACAGAGAATTCAAACGCCGTGAGATGAGTTCGACAGTATCGGAGCGCGCCGCAAGAGAGATATATTTGCGTCCGTTTGAGATAGCGGTGCGTGAAGGCAAAGCCAAGAGCATTATGACAGTGTATAACATGCTTAACGGTACATATGGTGCCGGTAGCTATGATTTGAATACAGTGATTCTGCGTAAACAATGGGGTTATAAGGGCATTGTCATGACTGATTGGTGGGCTTATGTTGACAAAATGCCGATAGCTAAGGTATATGTTACTGAACATTCGATGATGGCACGGGCTCAAAATGACATATATATGGTTTGCTCAACAGTTGAACGTAAGTTCCTTGATGAGACTGATACCTTCGATAATTTGCGCAACGGACGTACAGAGGAGATTACAAGAGCAGAACTTCAGCGTAATGCGAGAAATATACTCAATTTTGCCATGAATACACCGGCAATGGATCGTATGTGCGGAGAAGGTGCAGAGGTTGAACATATTAATTGTCCTTTTGCCGAGGAGAACAGAGCAATGGATGTTGACACATATCATGATATCGATGCAGATCCGGTAATTAAAATAGAGAATGATACCAGAGACGGTTCAACATTTGCATTTGGTATTATTTCCGATAAGCCGGGTTATTATGAGTGCGTAATCAAGGCATCTTCAGACCTGAATCCTTTGGCTCAGATTCCTATGACAATTTTCTATACCAGTATACCGGTTAAGGTGTTTACTTGGAACGGAACAAACGGTGAGACGGTAAGTAAATCATGCTTGGCAAGATTATATACGCGTAATTCAATTATTCGTGTTGAATTCGGTGGTAAAGGATTAAAAATTGAAGAGATAACCGTAAGATATAAGTGTAAACTTGAGGATTTGGACGGAACGGATATATCTCAGCTTGACAGTTGACGGCTTAACAATCAGACAGGGAGGCATAAATTCATGATTAAGGGAATCGGACATACGGCATTTAATGTAAAGGACATGGAGAAATCCATAAAGTTTTACGAGAAAACATTAGGATTTATAAAGGCCTTTGATATCTATAACGATAAAGATGAACCGTGGATTGTATATATGTATGCAGGCGGCACACAGTTTGTGGAGCTTTTCTACGGTGCGACAAACGATGTTGCTTATTCCGATAAAAATGCAGGATTTTTTCATTTGTGTCTGGAGGTTGATGATATCAATGAAGCATGGAAACGTATAGTTGATACCGGAGCACCTCAGGATGATGCACCGAAGCAGGGCGGTGACGGTAATTGGCAGTGCTGGACACATGATCCGGACGGTGTAAAGCTGGAACTTATGCAAATCGGAGAGACCAGCCTTCAAATGGACTTCATCAAATCGTTAAGAGGCTGATTTGTGCATTTTCGAGAAGAATAAAATTTGCTATAATGGTTGAAAATTTCACCGGAGGCAAAGATTTATGTGCGTTTTTTGCGATATTATTGACAGAAAACAGAAGGCATTTATTCTCAGTGAGACGGAGAAAACAATAGCTTTTCTGGACATTGATCCTATTAACGAGGGGCATGTTCTGATTGTTCCGAAGTATCATGCAGATTCTGTTGATTTGCTTCCGCCGGATGTGTTGGCGGAATTGTTTAAGGAAGCACAAAAAATTGCCCGAGTTATCAAGAAAACATATTCTGCACCGGGTTACAGTATCATGCAGAACGGCGGTGAATTTTGCGATTTTGGACACTTTCACCTTCATATTTTTCCGAGATATCAGAACGATGGTTTTGGATTCAATTATCCGCAGGGTCCGTTTGAGTGTTCTGAAGCGGTTCTTAATAAGCTTAAGGAAAATATGCCTGCCGAGAAGCTTGAGAAGGAAGACAAGGACAGACTGAAAAAACAGTTGGATTTTGCTCTTGAGATAGATAAAGAAAAGGAAATTTACAGGCAAACGCATTTAAGCAATCACGGAAGACGTGAGAACGATGCCGAACATGCATGGCATATGGCAATAATGGCATATCTTATGCGGGAATATTCCAATACACCCGTAGATATAAAGAAAGTCATGATTATGTGTCTTATACATGATATTGTTGAGATAGATGCAGGGGACACATATGCATATGATACGGAAGAATTGAAGACGCAGTCGGACCGTGAAGAGAGGGCAAAGGAGAGAATTTTCTCACTTCTGCCGGAAGATCAGAAGAAGGAACTGACAGCGCTGGTGGATGAATTCAATAACTATGAGACCGCCGAATCCAAGTTCGCGCACTGCATGGATAATGTTCAGCCTCTTATGTTGAACGACAGTAACGGCGGTGCAGACTGGATAGAGCACGGGGTATCTGCAACACAAATTCGCGGTCGTCAGGGTAAGAATAAGCTCGGCTCGAAGGTGCTGTTTGAATATACTGACGATATTATCAGAAGACACATTAACGAAGGTCATATAGGCGAATGAAAGAGATAATAACTTTTCTGAATGAAAATGCGGATGCGAAATATCGTGAGTTTAATAAAAGTATTACGCCGGGACAGAATATGCTGGGTGTCCGTACTCCGATTTTAAGGGAATATGCGCGTGAACTTTATAAGACAAAACCAAATGCGGTATGTGCTTTTATGGATGAACTTCCGCATGAATATTTCGAGGAAAATCAGCTGCATGCTTTTCTTATTTGCTGTATCAAGGATTTTGATGTTTGCCTGGAGGAAGTCAAGCGTTTCCTGCCTTATGTGGATAATTGGGCAACTTGCGACCAAATGAATCCTAAGGCTTTGAGCAAGAATCGTGATATTCTTATTTCTTTTGCTCGAAAATGTGTTCAAAGTGATAAAACATTTACGATTCGTTACGGAATAAAAATACTGATGGATTATTGTCTCGGTGATTATTATGATAAGAGCTATACCGATATCGTGTGTGCCGTTGATTCTGAAGAGTATTATGTAAAAATGATGGTTGCATGGTATATGGCTACCGCTCTTGCAAAGAACTATGAGGAAGTTTTGCCTTATATCGAGAACGGAATATTGCCGAAGTGGACACATAACAAGGCAATACAGAAGGCGTGTGAGAGCTACAGGGTAAGTGATATTCATAAGGCTTACATTCGTAAACTGAAGATTTAAAATGATGCTGTGCTATAATGCAATATATGATTAAGAAAATATATTTTTTCATAACAGAATACCTAATGATGTTTATACTTGCCTCATTTATGGGGTGGGCATATGAGGTTATATGCACTTCGATTGTTTGGGGAAGATATGCGGAAAGAGGTGTGCTCAGAAGTCCTATTTGTCCGATATACGGAGTAGGAATGCTGGTGTTGTATCCTCTTTTGAGAAAGGCAAAGAATCCCCTGCTTATTTTTGGCGAAAGTGCACTGATTACAACAATAATAGAACTGATTACTTCTTATGCTGCTGAGAAGTTTTTTAATACAGAGCTGTGGAATTACAGTGAGTGGCCGTTGAATTACGAGGGAAGAATATCACTTTTAAGCAGCGCCGTATTCGGCTTGATGGCAGTTGTGTTTTTTCTGCTTATAAAACCGGCTGTTGATAAATGCTATAGCTCCTCAAAAGGGAAACTTATTACTTCAACAGCTGTTATGCTTGCTGTTATTGTGTTTGCCGTACTTGAACTGACTAAATAAACCTATTACATTTTAATGAACATATCTTGCGGAATGGTAGACTCTATTTATAAATTCCCGTGAAATTACAGGTTTTATCAAAAAGCGTGACTGAATCTCGGGAATTTTCTGTTTTACGACCGAAAATTCCCGTAGAATTGCAATGTTTTCTGAATTTCGTGCTCGATTCTCGGGAATTCGACAATTTATATTGCAAAATTCCCGTGAAATTACAGGTTTTATCAAAAAGCGTGACTAAATCTCGGGAATTTTCTGTTTTACGACCGAGAATTCCCGTAGAATTGCAATGTTTTCTGAATTCCGTGCT
>JAKSRF010000045.1 GCA_024403755.1 Clostridia bacterium | reverse complement strand
ATGGCGGTACATATACTTTGGATATGCCTACTGTTGAGAATAAAGAGATTACTAATGGAACATATAATGTGCCATCTATTACTCCTAGAAAATTAGTTGCTGAAGAGGCTCAAGTAAAGAAATATTACGCTGAGTACACCGCAGAGAAGCAAACTTTTACATATGAATTTACTGCACCCTGTACTGGTGAATATAGTGTTTATGCAGATGGATTTTCAGAAGGCAACTATTTTGTTATTCAGATTTACAATGCCGGTGGGGACTGCTTACATAATGTTTATGGAAGTAGTTCGTACGGCTTGAATGATAATTTTTATATTTCATTAAACAAAGGTGAGGAATACACATTTAAGCTAACTAATAAGAAGTATTTGGGACAAGTAATACTGAATATCTCTGTTCCTAAGTTTTTAAATATTGATAGCTATTCTTTTGTAGATGATAAAATAGAATATATTGGGCAGAAAAACCATTATTATTACACTCCATCCGTTACAGGAAAACACAGATTCGGAATTTCTAATGTTAATGAAGGTGTTTATTTTGCTATTAAAATATATAATGCCGGTGGTGAATGTATTTATAATACTTATGGAAATAATACGTACGGCTTGAATGAGGACTTTTCTATCTCATTAACTGCAGGTCAAAAGTATACAATACAAGTTTTTAACAAAAAATCTTATACTGGTGATTATAGATTTGAAGTTGCTAATGATAATGATGTTGGAGAGATTGGTTCTTATTATAAAATTAATGACTCTATTCAGTGCAGAAATCAGCGTAATTATTATGAATTAACTGCATCTTATACTGGAGAGTATAATTTCTACTTTAGTGATATCAATGATGGTTCATATTATGTTGTCGTTGTTTATAATGCGGGTGGTAAATGTATACATAATGTTTATTTTAATTCTAGTTACAGCCTGAATGACGGTTTTAGTTTATCCTTAACTAAAGGTCAAACTTATTATTTTGAGATATATTCAAAATCTGAGAAATACGGAAGTTATGCGTTTAACATCGGTAATTATAAAACACCTCTATCCATTGATGATTATGTAGTTGTAAAAGATAGTATTCAGTATTTAAATCAGAACAACGTATATACTTTTACAGCTGAGTATTCTGAGACATGCCAAATGTTTTTTTCTGGAATCCAAAATGGAAAGAGTATAAAAGTGACAATTTTATCACCTTCAGGAAAAAAGCTATATGATAAATCTGTAAGTAGTAATGCTGCAATAGAATTTGATGTTACCAAGAACAATACATATACTATTATTGTACAACAAGCAAAAGGGTTAAATTACAATTATTCTTTTGAATTCTATGAATAGATTTATGGTGAAATTTGTACTTGTAATTTAAAGATAAGTAGCCTAAACTATTGAAAGTAAATCTTTAACTCAATCCGGCGAGGTTGAAAAGATTGTATTTAATAAATTAAGCATAATATTAATTGAATTATATATCGGCCGGATTATATTTATAATTCGGCTTTTATTTTGCTGATTTTATATCGAAAGGATGGTAATTTTATGGGTGAACTGATTACAAAAGCCACTTTGATGGATGAATCGGCTCTTAATCGAGCAATCACGCGTATTTCTCATGAGATTCTTGAGAAGAATGAAGGCCTTGATAATTTGGCTTTGGTTGGTATTCAAAGACGCGGTGTTTCAATGGCAAAGAGAATTAAAGAGAATCTGGAGAAGATTGAGGGAAGGGAAGTTCCGATGGGGATTTTGGATATTACTTTCTACAGAGATGATTTGTCTTTGCTTTCGTCTCATCCGATTGTTCACGGTACTACAATTCCTTTTGATGTAAACGGAAAGAAGATAGTTTTGGTTGATGATGTTTTGTTTACGGGAAGAACAATAAGATCAGCAATTGAAGCTATTTTTGATTACGGCAGACCGCAGCAGATTCAGTTGGCAATTCTTATAGACAGAGGTCACAGACAACTTCCTTTCAGACCTGATTTTGTCGGCAAGAATGTTCCTACGGCGCTGAGTGAACAGATTAAAGTAAAATTTGAAGAGTTTGATGAAGAGAATCAGGTTCTTCTTTGTGAGGAGGCTTAAGGTTAGTTATGGGTTTGAAGAATAAAGATTTATTAGGTTTAAGACAACTGACTGCCGATGAGATTATGGAAATCCTCGAGACAGCGAAAATGATGAAGATGGTACTAATGTCAGGAAACAAAAAGACTTCTCATCTTCAGGGAAAATCCGTTATTACTCTTTTTTATGAGAACAGTACAAGAACCAGACTTTCATTTGAGTTGGCTTCAAAGTATATGGGTTCTTCAAGTGCCAATATATCTGCTACCGGAAGCTCTGTAGCCAAGGGTGAATCACTTTTGGATACTGCAAGAACAATTGATATGATGGCGACTGATATCATAATAATGAGACACAGCCAGTCCGGAGCTCCTCATTTTATAGCTCCGCACCTTAATGCGTCTATAGTAAATGCCGGTGACGGTATGAATGAACATCCTACCCAGGCACTTCTTGATATGTTTACAATGTATGAGAAGTGGGGAGACTTTGCAGGTAAAAATATTGCTATTTGCGGTGATATCTATCACAGCCGCGTAGTCAGAAGTAATGCTATCGGATTAAACAAGTTAGGTGCAAATGTCTCAGTATACGGCCCAAGAACTATGATGCCTATCGGTATAGATCAGATGGGCTGCCGAATTGCTGATTCAGTTGAAGATGCAGTAAAAGGTGCCGATGCTGTTATGGGACTCAGAGTTCAGCTTGAGAGACAGCACAAATCACTTTTCCCTTCAGTAGCTGAATACAGTCAATTCTATGGTATATCTCCTGAAATGTTGGCAAAAGCTAAGGATGGCGCTTTGCTTATGCATCCGGGTCCGTGTAATCACGGTGTTGAGCTTCCTACTTGTGTTTACGACTGTGACCAGTCAGTAATTAATGAGCAGGTTACAAACGGTGTAGCTGTCAGAATGGCAGTACTTTATTTACTTAACGCAAGGAGAAACAACGTATGAATATTATTCTCAAAAATTGTAAGGTTTTGAATAAGAATGTAAGTACTTTGTATATAAAAGACGGAGTTTTCTGTGACGCTTTTGATGATAAAGATGCAGACAGAACAGTTGACCTTGAAGGCAAAACTGTAATTCCCGGTCTTGTTGATATGCATTGCCATCTGAGAGAACCAGGCTACGAATACAGAGAGACAATTGCTACCGGTACTGCCAGTGCAGCTAAGGGTGGATTTACATCAGTATGTCCTATGCCGAATACAAATCCTGTATGCGATAATGCAGCTGTAGTAAGCGGTATTTTAAAGAAAGCCAAGGATGCAGGTTTTGCACGAGTATATCCAATCGGTGCTGCAAGTAAAGGTTTGCAGGGCAAGGAGCTTGCTGAGATGGGATTAATGAAAGAGGCAGGTGCCGTAGCTATTTCTGATGACGGTAAGCCAATAGCAACAGCAGAGCTTCTTCGTAAGGTTCTTGAATATACATCAGATTTTGATTTACCGGTACTTAATCATTGTGAAGAAATGACACTTGCTGACGGTGCAATGAATGAAGGTGCCGTATCGACTTCTATCGGTATCAGGGGAATTCCTACTGCAGCAGAGGACATTATGATTGCAAGAGACATTATCATGGCTGAGTATTTGGGACTTCCGATACATATTTGTCATGTCAGCACTAAGGGCGGTGTAAGAATGATAAGAGATGCTAAGGCAAGGGGAGTAAAGGTTACATGTGAGACCTGTCCTCATTATTTCACTCTTACAGAAGACAAGTGTATAGACTATGATTCAAACTATAAGATGAATCCTCCGCTTCGTAAGGAAGAAGACCGCCTTGCAATTATTGAAGGTCTTAAGGACGGAACTATCGATTGTATTGTTACTGATCATGCTCCTCATCATCAGGATGAGAAATGTGTAGAATTCTCTCTTGCCAATAACGGTATTGTAGGATTTGAGACTGCATTTGCACTTGGATATACTTATCTTGTAAAAGAGAATATTATTACTCTTGAGAAACTTATCGAGTTAATGTGCTATAATCCTTCAAGGATATTAAAGCTAGGTCGCGGCGGACTTGATATTGGTGACGACGCTGATTTAGCTGTTGTAGATATTGATAATGAATTCATTTTCGATAAGAACACTATGCTTACAAAGGGCAGAAATACACCATATGACGGATATAAGCTTTATGGCGAACCTGTACTTACAATAATGGGAGGAAATATTACCTATGAGAAACTTTGCTGACAGACTTGTTGAGAGAATTGCTGAATTTAATAACCCTACTGTTATGGGTCTTGACCCTAAGATAGATTATCTTCCTGAATCACTTCGTAATAAGTGGCTTAAAGAAGTATGTAATCCTGAAGAGGCAAATGCTTTGGCTTTATATGATTTTAACTGTCAGCTTATTGATGCTGTATGTGATATTGTTCCTGCAATTAAGCCACAGCATGCATATTATGAGATGTACGGAATAGAAGGTCTTAAGACTCTTCAAAAAACAATTAAGTATGCTCAGAGTAAAGGTATGCTTGTAATCTCTGATGCTAAGCGTAATGATATCGGAGCTACGGCAACTTGTTATGCTGAGGCTATTCTGGGTAAAACTTCAATAATTGACGGTTCTGACATAAATGTATTCGGTTCGGATGCAGTAACTATTAACGGCTATCTCGGTATTGACGGTGTAAAACCTTTTATTGACGTATCCTTAAGAGAAGGAACCGGTATTTTTAATCTTGTAAGAACCTCTAATCCTTCTGCCGGCGATATTCAGGATTTGATTCTTGAGAACGGTAAAACTGTTTATCAGGCAATGGCCATGAAGGTAGATGAGTGGGGTAAGGATTTAATTGGTGACAGCGGTTTCAGTTCACTCGGTGCCGTTGTCGGCGCTACTTGGCCGGAGCAGGCTGTTGATGCCAGAAAGCTTATGCCTAATGCTATTATTCTTGTTCCGGGATACGGTGCACAGGGTGCAGGTCCGGACAGTGCTGTTGCTTCATTTACAAAAGACGGTAAGGGCTCAATTGTTAATGCTTCAAGAAGTCTTATGTGCGCTTGGAAAAAGAGAGAAGATCTTGCTCCTGAAGATTTTGCAAAAGCAACATGTGATGAAGCAATTGATATGAAGAATAAGTTAAATGCGGCACTCAGTGATCGTAAATACTGTTAATCTTATTTTCGAAAAGCTTAATAAGAAGGTTATAAAATGCAAGAATATAAATGTACTATTACAGAAATAAGCAAGCTTAATGCTGATACAGTTTATATAACTATCAGCTGCCCTGAGATTGCCAAGGCCGCAGTGCCGGGTCAGTTTGTTAATATTTCGGCAGATAAGTTTCTCAAAAGACCTTTTGGTATTGCTTCTGCCGATACCGAGAAGGGAACATTCTGTATCGGTGTGAAAGTTGTCGGCAAGGGTACGCAGGAAATCAGTTCCTTTAAACAGGGTAAGGCAGTTGACGTTCTCGGCCCTTTGGGTAACGGTTTTAATGTCGACGGTTATGATGATTTGGTTTTGGTTGCCGGCGGAACAGGTGTATTCCCGATTAATTTTGCCAAAGAATATTACGGAGCAAGAGGTAAGAAGATAACAGTTGTACAGGGCTTCAGAACCCAAGACCAGATTATCATGAGTGATAAAGATTCAATTGTGTCTACAGATGACGGTTCTTTCGGTATTCACGGAAATTGTTGTGATGCCCTTAAGACTTTGGATTGGAATTCTTTCAGTAAGCCTGTGATAATGACCGTTGGACCTCTTCCGATGATGAAATTTACCGGTTTATTGGCAAGAGAACTAAATGTTCCTTGTTATGTTTCCATGGAACAAAGAATGGCATGCGGTATCGGTATCTGTCTTGTATGTGTGTGCAAAATTAAAGCTGAAGCAGAGGGAAGAGAATTTGACCATAAGCGTTGCTGTAAAGATGGTCCGGTATTCCCATATGAGGAGGTGATTTGGTGAGTAGGATAAATGTTAATGTAGGTAAAGTTAACCTGAAAAGTCCGCTTATACTAGCCTCCGGAACTTGTAATTTCGGTCATGAATTATCTGAGTATTATGACTTATCTATTCTTGGTGGTTTATCATCTAAAGGATTAACATGTAAGCCGCGTGTAGGTAACGAGGGTGTAAGAGTAGCTGAGTGTGCTTCCGGAATGCTCAATTCTGTCGGACTTCAGAATCCGGGTGTGGATTATTTTATTGAGCATGATCTTGATTATATGAATTCACTCGGAACCGGAGTAATAGTTAATGCTGCCGGTCACTCATTTGATGACTATATTGAGATAGTAAGTAAATTGAATAAATATAAGGATAAGATTGATGCTCTGGAGATTAATCTTTCCTGTCCTAATGTTAAAGCAGGATGTATGAGTGTAGGATCAGACCCACAGCAGGTCGCTGAGATAGTTGCACTTATGCGTAAAGAAACGGATTTACCGCTTTGGATAAAGCTTACACCTAATGTTACGGATATTAAATCAATCGCTCTGGCTGCGCAGAACAGCGGTGCCGATGCGGTTGTACTTATTAATACACTTTTAGGTATGGCTATTGATATTAAAACAAGAAGACCTATTCTTCATAATAATACAGGTGGATATTCCGGACCTGCCGTAAAACCGGTAGCTTTGAGAATGGTATCTGAGTGCAGTCAGGTTCTTGATATTCCGATAATAGGCTGCGGCGGTATCTCTACTTATGAGGATGTTCTTGAATTCATGATAGCGGGAAGCTCTGCTGTTGAAATCGGTACGGCAAGTCTTATTCATCCGACTTGTCCTGTTACAATTACAAATGAGCTTGAGAAGTATTGTGATGAAAACGATTTAGATCTTAAAGATTTAACCGGTACATTAAAGTTGTGGTAAAAGAATTAAAGGAGATATGTTATGTCTAATCAGGTTATTGATGCATTATTTAAAACAAACGCTGTAAGAGTAGCACCGGAGGATACGCCTTTCTGGTATACATCCGGTACACTTGGTCCATTTTATATAAATACTCATTTTATTATTAAGGATGAAGCTACGGCAAACGATTATCTTAAGAGAATTGAGACTTACATTGCTGAAGATAAGCTTACAATGCCTAAGAAGCTTTTTACTGATTTCCTTGATATATATGAGAAGTCAGAGACATTTAAGATGATTACGGATTTACTCGTTGATAAGATTAAGGAATACGATTTTGATTATATTTCAGGCGGTGAGAGAAGAGATTTCTTCTTCTCTATGCTTCCGGCATATTTTCTTAATAAGCCGCACCTTACTATTTTTAAGGATGGTTCTTCAGTATATTCTACTGATAAGTTCGAGAATACCGTATCATCAGACAAAGTTGATTTAAAGGGAAAGAAAGCTCTTCATGTAGCAGATCTTATAACTGAAGCTTCATCATACTTAAGAGCTTGGATTCCTGCTATCAGAGAACTTGGTTCTGAGATTACCGATACTGTTGCAATTATAGACAGACATCAGAACGGTGAAGCTAATCTTAAGTCTGAGAATGTATCGATGTTTACTTTTGCCGGTATTGATAAGGAACTGTTTAATGAAGCACTTAATAACGGTGCCATTAACCAGGCTCAGTATGATTTAACAATGAAGTTCCTTGAGAATCCTACAGCGTATATGCAGGATTTCCTTGTATCACATCCTACCTTTATTAAGGATCAGATTGCACTCGGCGGTAAGGCTGAGCAGAGAGCAAGACTTGCAATAGAGAAGGGTTTTGCTAAAGAATAATTAATCGGAGAAGAATACTACTATGGCTATCAGATTTTACAATGCAAGAATTATCAGTATGTCAAATAAACTTCCGCAATTAATTACGGGAGAGCTTTGGGTAGACGGTTCATCTATAACTTATGTCGGTGAGTCGGTAAAGAATAGAGATTGTATTTTCGAGAAGGAAATAGATTGTAAGGGTAATATTCTTATGCCGGGTCTTAAGAATGCACATACTCATACTGCGATGACTTTTGCAAGAAGCTTTTCTGATAATCTTCCTTTGGACGAGTGGCTGAATACAAGAATTTTTCCGATGGAAGCAAAGCTTAATGATGATTGTATATATTATTTCTCAACCTTAGGATTTGCAGAGTATATCAGAAACGGAATTACATCCGGCTTTGACATGTATTTTAACTATCCTCAATATGCTAAAGCTTGCATTGACAGCGGCTTCAGATCTGTTTATTGCGGTTCAGTTAATAATTTCGGCGGAATAGACAGACTTGAAAATGAGTTTATTGAATATAATCAAAAACATGAACTTTTGAGTATGGTTTTGGGTTTTCATGCCGAATATACAACTTCCCCGGAGATTATGAAGACTATCTCGGATATTGCTCATAAGTATGAGGCTCCGGTATTTGTACATAATTCTGAGACTAAGAAGGAAGTTGAAGAATGTATCGGAAGATATGGCAAAACTCCTACTGCAGTTTTGGATGAGCTGGGTCTTTATGATTTTGGCGGCGGCGGTTTCCATTGCGTTTGGTTTGATGATAATGATTGCGAGATTTTTAAGAAGAGGAATCTCTATGCTGTAACAAATCCTTGCTCGAATCTCAAGCTTGCAAGCGGAATCTGTAATCTTAAGAAATTCTATGATCTTGGTATAAATGTTGCTATCGGAACTGACGGTGCAGGCAGTAATAATGCTTTGGATATGTTCAGAGAGATGTATTTGGCTTCGGTTTTGTCGAAGATTACTTCGGGAGATGCATCTGCAATTGAACCGTATGAAGTTATCAGAAGCGCAGTTTCAGTTGGTGCAAGAGCTATGGGCTTAGATGATTGTGATGCGCTTGAAGCAGGTAAGAAAGCTGATATTATAATGCTTGATATTTCTGCTCCTAATATGCAACCGATTAATAATGTAATCTCGAATATTATTTACAGCGCTAATCCGTCCAACGTGATTATGACGATGATAAACGGTAAGATTCTTTATGAGAACGGCAATTTTACCACTATTGATACGGAACGTATTAACAGCGAGTGTAATCGCTTGATGGAGACATTTAATTAAATGAAATTTTTGTCAGGATATTTCAAACAATATAAGAAGCAAGCAATAATCGGTCCTTTATTTAAACTGTTGGAAGCAGTATTTGAATTAATTGTACCGGTTTTGGTCGCTAAAATAATTGATAAAGGTATAGCCGCAAAGGATTTTGCATTAATCTGGAAATATGTGGGATTAATGGGAGCTTTTGCACTTATAGGATATATCTGTGCTTTGACGGCGCAATATTTTGCTTCTTATGTTGCCAACAATATCGGTTGTACAATAAGATCCGATTTGTTTAAACATATACTGAATCTTAAAATGGCTGATTACGATAAAATAGGTTCAGCCGGTATCCTGACTTCTTTAACCGATGATGTTAATCAGATATCAAACGGTATCAATTTATTCTTACGACTTTTATTAAGGTCTCCTTTCATTGTTGTCGGAGCTTGTGTTGCAGCCTTTTTAATCGATTTTAAGGCTTCATTGATTTTTGTTTGTGTTGTAATAATCTTAATAAGTATTATTTACTTTAACATGCGTATTACTCTTCCTCTTTTTAAGAAATCGCGAACAGCTTTGGGTAATCTTTCCGGTATAGCTGAGAACGGATTGAGCGGAGTAAAAACAATCAGAAGCTTTAATAAATCTGCCGATGATTTTGACACTTTCAGTAAGCAGAACAGTAATTTGTATAATTTTCAGCTTAAAGCATCTTCGATTTCTGCCATGCTAAATCCTATTACTTATGTTGTTATCAATTTATGCATATGCCTATTGATTTATTACGGTGCAATTGAGGTAGACGACGGAGTTTTGTCGAAAGGTCTTGTTGTTGCTCTCTATAGTTATATGTCGCAGATACTTATCGAGGTAGTGAAGCTGTGCAATCTTGTTGTTAATGTAAGTAGATCACTTGCTTGTTTGAATAAAGTAGAGAAGTTGTTCGCTTACGGAGATAATTCCTCATCAGATGTTGAAACTTTGACAGATAATGACCTTAAGAATGATATTTGTGTCGATTTCAAAAATGTATCTTTTACTTATGAGAAGAATTCAGATGCTACGATTAATGATATCTCTTTTGAAATAAAGAGAGGTGAGATTATCGGTATCATCGGTAAAACCGGTTCCGGAAAGTCGACAATTGCGCGATTGCTGTCCGGTATTTATGATACTTATAACGGTTCAATTAAGTATTTCGGAAAGGAAATAAAGAACTTATCCGAGAAAGAGAAAGCAGATTCTATAGGTTTTGTTACTCAGAAAACGAATATTATTACGGGAAGTATAAGAGATAATATTATTATTAATCGATCCGGTGTAAATGATACTGATATTAATTCTGCTTCTAGGATTTCTTGTTTGGAAGAAGTAATAACTAAAGATGCTGAAGGCTTAAATAAAATGCTTTATGCAACAGGAGCAGGTACCGGACTGTCGGGAGGTCAGAAACAGAGACTCGGTATAGCAAGAGTTCTGGCCGGTAATCCGGATTTGTTGATTTTGGATGATTCGACATCGGCTTTGGATGCAAATACAGAGAGCAGTTTTCTTAGAAATTTGACTGAAATGAGTAAGGACATTACTACTGTGATTATCTCACAACGAATCAGAACTGTTAAAAACTGCAACAAGATTCTTTATATTGATGACGGTGTTATATTGGGCTTTGATACTCATGAGAATCTTTATAATAAATTGGAGGATTATAGGAATTTCTGTATTCTTCAGGGACAGGAGATGAATGTATGAGAAATAAAACAGCTAATCTCCTTAAGACTGTTCGTAATATGCATAACGGCGTAACACTTATGTGTCTGTCCATATTCTTGTCCGTAATTTTTGCAATATTCTCAATGATTGTTCCTTTATTTATTGGTAAAGCAGTTGATTCTATGGCGGAAGAATCAGAAGCTGTTCTTCAATTAAAGGTTGATTTCAGCATTTTGGGTAAGTTTATCGGATTATCCGTTATTGCTGTAGTTTTGGCTTGCATAGTTCAGTATATTCTTAACCGAACCAATATTGTTATCAGCAATACCATAATACGTAAATTGCGTGATGATGCTTATGCCAAAGTGTCACGTTTGCCTATGTCTTATATTGATAAACATACTTCCGGCAAATTACAGAGTCTCATAATAAGTGATATAGATACTGCGGGAACCGGTATACAAATGTTTTTGAATCAGTTCTTTGTATCCGTTATGTCCATTGTTATTACTCTTGTTATCATGTTCAGACTTCAGTGGAAAATTACGCTTTTTGTGCTTTTGTTTACACCGATTTCTTTTTTAACTTCTTTCTTTATCGCGAAAAGAACATATAATTCGTTTAAGAAGCAAGCAGATATCCGTAGTAAACAAACCCAATTTATTAACGAAGTAGCCAATAATTTTATTATTCAGAAAAAGTATTCAATCGAAGACAATACTTTCGATGACTTTGAGAAAATTAATAATGCTTACCGTAATACTTCGGTTAAGTCTACATTTTTTTCTTCAATAACAAATCCTTCAACAAGATTTATTAATGCTTTAATTTATGCCGGCGTTGCCTTGATAGGCGCGAGAATTGCCACCGAGACCGGCTCTGCATTCACCGTAGGTGCCTTAACCTCAATTCTGGCTTACTGCAGTCAGTTTATGAAGCCTTTTAACGAGCTTTCCGGAGTTCTTACTGAACTTACCGATGCTTTTGCCTGTATGGACAGAATATACTCTTTTCTTGCTTTGGATGAGTCAGTTGAATTAGAAGAATCCGAACAAATTCTTCTTGAGAATATTATAAATGAGCTTGAGTTCCGCAATGTAACCTTCGGTTATGATAAGAAGCCTGTTCTTAAGAATGTTTCTTTTAAAGTCAGTAACGGTCAAAAGCTTGCCATAGTCGGTCCGACCGGTTGCGGAAAAACCACAATAATAAATCTTCTTATGAGATATTATGAGCCGCAGGAAGGTGAGATTTTAATTAACGGAATCAATATTAAAAAAATTCCTGTTGATGTTTTGCGCTCAAAAATCAGTATGGTCTCACAGGACACATGGTTTAAGAACGGTTCAATAAGTGAAAATCTTAAGTATGGTAATGTTGATTTGTCTGACGAGAAAATGAATGATTTTGCCAAGCTTTCAGGTGCTAAATCATTTATCAGACAGTTGCCTGATAAATTTGATTATGTGATTAATAATAATTCATCAGATTTCTCCGAAGGACAACGTCAGCTCTTAAGTATTACTCGAACTATGTGCTCAGATCCGGAATTTATTATACTCGATGAAGCTACCGCATCTGTTGATATCTATTCCGAAAAGAAAATACAAAAGTCTTTTGATGAACTGTTAAAGGGAAGAACGTCAATCGTAATTGCGCATCGTTTATCAACAATAGTAGATGCAGATGTTATTGTTGTTCTTGTAGACGGTGAGGTTAAACAGTCCGGATCACATGCTGAACTTTATAAAGAAAATGGTTATTACAGTAAGTTATACAATACATATATAAACGAATAATGATATATTTAATGTATATTTCTTCATTCTTTTCAGTTTGTTAACAATTTCATTCATAAATACCTTACCTTTACATTTTTTATTATGTAAAATGAATATGTTAAATATTAATTTGGGGGAGGGGAAATTATGAAATTTAATTTTTTAAACAACAGAAGATTTAAATCTATTATTTCCGTCTTATTAAGTTCATGTTTGGTGTTTTCTAATTTGAGCGTTATAGTTAATGCTGCTTTAGATACTTCTTCAGAAACATATGGCAAATCGATTACTATAGAGAACGTACTTACGGATTTCTCTTACTTTATTGGCGGTGATGCAGTATTAACTAATCACACGGTTGGTTCGGTTGTGGTTGGCGGTGATGCCAAGTTTGGAAATGGTGGTCAAGGAAGTACAGTGCCATCTTATTTTGGTAATCTTGTAAGTGCTTCTGACTTTGCTACTAATTCTTGGATCCCTGATGAAGATTCAAGGAGTGGGGTTGTTTTTGTTGGTGATTATGATCCTTCAACTGAAGCTACTTTAACCGGTTTAGGGGCAAAACAAAACACAAACTATATTAATGTTAGTTCTGCTATGTCTTCATTAGCTACACAATCTGCTTCTATTGCAACAAATTCAACTTACGTTTGTACTGTTGACGATTGTGCTTATAATACGTTTTATGGGACCGATAATAAATTAGGTGCTCTTAATATTAATTTAGATACTGTAGGTAGTAATAAAACTATACGTATTCCTTATAATTTATATAAAACAGTATCCTACATTAATTTTACAAACAATGATAAAGATGTGACTGCTGAAGAATTAGGTCGTGGAGGTTACACCATTTCTATTGATGGTGTAAATGATGTACCAATCTCACTTGCCTTTGATTATGCTTATGCTGATCCTAATAACCTTGATCCAGGTATGGCTATTATGTGTTTAAATGGTAATTTTGACAGTAATAGTAACATAAGTAATGACTATAATAGTGCTACAAAGTTAAGTAATTATTTTAAGAATAATTTATCTGGTATCAATAAAGCTGATGAAGGTGGCAATCAGGTTAATTTGGGTGGAATGAACTTAATGATTAATTTCCCTGATGCGAAGGAAGTATATGTTAAAATGTTAAATGGTCATTTAGTTGCTCCTAATGCCGCTGTAACTATCGATGGTGGTAATCTTGAGGGTGCGGTCATTGCAGCATCAATAACTAACACTTCAAGTGAAGCACACTATTATCCATATTATCCAGTTGGTTCTGTTCCTTCAATAACGTTTAATAAATTCGACATTTCCGGCGAAAGTATCAAGGGCGCAAAATTAAAATTATCAGGTGTTGATTCCAATAGTAGTTCTATTACTTTGGATAATACTAATATTAGTCTTCCAGATGATGGAAGCGTAATTTCTGTACAAAATGGTTGTATAGAATTTTTGACAGGTTCTTCAGCAGCTAAGTTTAAAAATCTTCCTGATGGTACTTATACTTTGACAGAATTAGAAGCACCAAAGGGATTTCAAAAAGCAAAAGATATTGTTTTTACCGTATCTGAAGGTTTGTTGACATCTGTTATCAGTGGTACTGATAAATACAGTATTGATGATAAGTATTTGACAATGATTGATGAAGTGAGATTATGTGATATTACATTCTCAAAAATCGATGGTTCAGATAATTTTGTTGAGGGAGCAACAATTAAATTAACAGGTAAGAAATCAGATTCATCTGATATTACATTTACAGGTGATAATTTAAGCATTACACCTGCTGTAGATGGTAACAGTTTACAGTGGAGTACCACTAATAGCGCTGTAAAGATTAAAAATCTTGTTGATGGTACTTATATCTTATCCGAGATTGTTACTCCGACTAATTATGACAAGGCTGACGACATTGAATTTGTTGTTGAGAAAGGTGAACTCAAATCCGTTGATGGAACAACAAAGTTTTCTGTGGCTGACAGCATAATCAAGATGGTCGATGAAGAGCAGAAGTGTGATGTAACCTTCACGAAGGAAGATTCAAAGGGTGCAAAACTTAACGGCGCATCTTTGGAGCTCTCAACAAGTACATCTGGTGTAACACTTACAACTGACAATATCAGCGGAGCTACAGCTACTGCAAACAATAATGTTCTCAGTTGGAC
>JAKSRF010000044.1 GCA_024403755.1 Clostridia bacterium | reverse complement strand
CTCAGCAGTCTTATGCATAACAAATTGCGATTTTTTTGATTTTGTTATGCATCTCAGCGGTCTTATGCATAACAAATCGCGATTTTTTTGATTTTGTTATGCATCTCAGCAGTCTTATGCATAACAAATTGCGATTTTTTTGATTTTGTTATGCATCTCTTGACCTAGAGCCTGATATTTATAATCAACATATAAAACAACCGTCCCGCTTCCGTTAACCAACAGAAGTGCGACGGCCGTCATTATAATCATTCAGGTCTAAGCCAAGCTTAACAGAACTTGCGCTGCAAGTTACACAGGCACTCATTCCTTAGAACCATACACTTCTATTTACGCTTTCTTATTCAGAAACTGTTAAAGAATCAAGTTCTTTGTGATACTTTAACCCAGTTCATCTGCGTAAACAGTATAATATTCATTATCAGTAACTATTAATGAATAATCCAGGATGGGATTTTCATCATCTATTTCATAAACATAATTTCTTACTTCTTCTTCAGTATAGCCAAATGCTTCAAAGACTTTACTATCTAATTGATGATCAAGATGTTCATCACCAAAATTAACAAGTATATTAAGCATTAGTCTATAGTCAACTATAGCCGTTTCACCAGATTCTGATGTATATGTTTGACCTACTAACAAACTTTCAAAATATGTTTCATGATTACCTGATGTGCACATTCTATTAAGTTCATCAATAATATTCGCGTAGTTACATATTCTTCCCGATAAAATTGGGCCTGACCATACATTTTGATCATTTGCATCTTTACTATCAAGAATAGTATCCGGAACGCAAGGAATTGTCATCCAATCAATTTCAGACACATTATCGTTGTCAGTTAGCCATAAACGCATAAACCAAGAAATTGGTAAACCCGGTTCCCAACTCATTGCCCTATACGTAATCCATTGTTCAGAATTCCAAGCACCAATACCTCTTTCAAACCAAGCTCCCATTTCTGAATTGTTAATTGTCGGTAACTCAGAATAATCTGACATTGGAATTGGGTCAGGTTGATATATTTCTTCAATTGATGTTGAAGTAGTAGATTCTGTTTCTGAAGTTGTTTCAATATTGGTAGTTTCTACTGTTGTTGGGATAGTCGTCGTTTCAGTCTGCTGCGCCGTTGATGCACAGCCTGTTAATAGTACAATTATCGCTAATGTGGATAAAACTTTGACGAATCTTCTCACTTGTTACTCCTCCTTTGCCTTCATATAAAGACTACAGGCAAACCCACGCATCTACAATCTGTGTGACGCTTAATAATATCTGCAATAAATATAAGGGCATCTCTTCGTGATAAATTCGCATCATCATTTCTGAGACACCCCTTCCCTAAATAACTAAAATAAGTGTTTAAATATTATGCATTAATACCATAACTTGCGCACAAATTAGCAAACTCTGCCGAGCCCGAGAATCCGCTGAAAACATCTTCGCGTCCCGCAGTACCGGCATCAAGCTTGCCGACCCAGTAATTAAGTCCCTCTTCATCTGCCTCACGACCAAAGAATGCGCGATACATATACTGAACATAATCACTGTTGCTTAATCCAAGATTGATAAACTCCTGACTGAAGACAAATCCATATGCGGCTGATGAACCGGTGGCTTCACCACGCGTAAGCTTCATTACCCATCCGGCTTGACCGCCCTGATCCGGAAGTCGATTCAGACAAACTTTATATAAACGTGCAACAAAACAGTTTACTCCGCCTTGTTGACTGTTCGGAACTCCCGGAATATAAACACCGCTTACAACGCCATACTTAACACAAAGATTATTAAATTCAGCAGAATTTGCAAAACCTGCGAAGACTTCTTCTCTTGAAATATTATTCTCAAGTTGTCCTACCCAATAGTTAAAACCGGCTTCATCAGCTTCACGTCCGAAGTACATTGCATAGAGATCTTTAACAAATTGCGCGTCAGAAGTAGCTTTATTCATATACTCGCCGCTGAAGATGAATCCATAGCCTACCTGAGCACCACAGGCCTGACCGTTATTAAGTTGGTCAACCCAAGAGTCAAATCCGGCCACATCCGGTTCTCTTCCCAGAGCTACTTCGTAACAACGACTGACAAAATCACCTACGCTCAATTCAGATGCCTTGGTTGGCACAGGGGTAGCTGTCGCAATCGGCGTTGAGGTCGGACGCAGAGTCGGAGTTGCTGTCGGAGCTACGCTCGGGGTATTCGTAACCGTAGGTGTAGGACTGGCAGTAATTCGACAATCATCTCCGAAACACAAATCACAACAATCATCAAACTCCTGAACCACATTTACATATCCGTATGTTACAGACTTTATTTTACCTGTTTCATCTATAAACACGCATACCGGATATGATTTACCTTCACCGTCAAATTCTGACAATATGTAATTTAATGACGCTGCCGTATTTCCAAACCATGAGGCAGAAGAACTGTTTCTAAAGCTCTTCATATAATCCGTAACCGTACTTTCAGTACCATTGTAAGCAATATTAACATTAACCTCGGAAGTTAAATCAGAATTATCAAGAGTCTCACTTACAACCAAATCACAGCTATAGCATGAATCCGACACAAAAATTATAAGAGAAGGCTTTCCGTCAGCATACTTGTAGCCGTAATTCTCACAGTAGGCCTTACCATCATCGGCTTTACTTATTACATTAAGTTCGAATCTTTTATTGCACTCCTCAATAATATCCACGTCACCTTCGGTAACACCTTTGTTAACATTATCAGCATTAATATATACACAAAGCGGAGTAGTAACAGTGGACTTATCCGTATACTTTTGCATGGCACTTAAACCATCATAGCACCATGTTATTCGATTATAATTTGCATACTGATTGCGAAGCTGCAAAGCAGCACTCTTATCTCCATAATAAACTGCAACCACATCAATCTCGGAGCAGAAATCAGCACTGTTAAGAAGTGTTGTAAGAACATGATTACAATTCAGACAATTCTCTCTTATAAGCATCAGAAGTTTAGGCTTACCTGTAGCCTCTGCGGAGATAACAGCATCATTATCTACAGATTTAACCCCCTGCGGCTTCAGTTCCAGATTAAATATACTGCTGCACTTATCCACAACATCTATATATCCTGTGGTAATCTCCTTTATGGTATTACTCGAATCAACAAACACGCACAGAGGTGTTGTCAGAGAATTCTCACTTGAGATAAGTCTATTATATCGAAACATTACCTGCTTGCCGTCATAGCACCACGCAATATTGGAATAGTTACTAAAATCAGCACGATAATTCTGAACAGTCTCCTTACCGTTCACGCTGATAACAACAGTTTCCACCTGTGTATAAAGCGCTTCGTTGTTAAGTATATCTCCTATAACCTGTCTGCAATTCAAACAACTCTCCTGCATATATACAAGCAGCTTAGGTTTACCGCTTGCTGCAGTCGATACCGAATTACCCTCTACTGAATAATGCGTATAAGATAAATTTGCCTGATTAAGTGACGTTGCATTTGCCTTAAGCACATTAAAGTTCAACACAAAAGTTCCGACCGTCACAACAGCAAGCAAAGTGCTTAAAAATCGTACAAATCTCCGTCTCATTTCAATATTCTCCTCCTCGAAAATCTTAATTTATAACTCACGGATTAATACCATAAGAAGCACACAAATTAGCAAACTCAGGCGAACCGCTGAAGCCGTTAAATATATCCTCGCGGCTTGCCGTTCCTGTACTGAGCATATTTACCCAGTAATTGAGTCCTTCTTCATCTGCCTCACGGCCAAAGAATGCCGCGTACATATACTTAACAAAATCAACATTTCCACTCACTATAATAGCCAGCATTCGTTTAAACAATTTTTTTGTATTTTTCATAAACCAACCTCCTTAATTTAAACTTTTCATATACCAAAACTAACCTATACCTAACAGTATCGGTCGAAGTTTTAATATATATATTGTTCGTTGCTGTATAAATAAATCTTACAATATATACTTGGATATTTGATAATTAATAGTTACACTTTTCGAGACAAAAATTACAACCTGACATTCCGCTATGTAGCACTTACTGCAATAACTGCCTCACACAAATTATTCTGCGCTGTAATCGAGAAATACCCACCATTATTCTCAGCTATCTCATTAAGAATTCTGATTCCGTAACCATGCAGATTGTGTGAATTGTCCTTGGTAGTAACAAAATCTTCAGGTTTGCTGAGTTTCTCACTGATAACAGTCGGATTTACAGTCTTAACCACAAATTTATCATTAACTACACCTAAATTTATGCTGACTTCAGCCGGCTCGTCGGAATTGACCTTCTTATATTCAGAAGCTGCCTCCAATGCATTATCCAACATATTTGTAAGAAGAGAGGACAGTGTAATATCAGCTACATCGAGGCTTTGCGGCACATTAGCAGTAACATTAAACTTAATATCATTCTGATGAAATTTGTCATTCTCCAATGTAAGTATTGTATTGATAAGAGTGTTGGAACAATACATCAGTGCCTGCAATTCAGAAATCTTATCATTTATGCCCAGCATGATTTTACCTGCTGTATCAGTTGCTTCTTGAGTATTTTGTGCAAGAAGAAGTTCAATCTGTTGAATCTGATTTGCTATGTCATGACGAATAACCGAAGTTTTCTTAATCTCGCTCTGAACCAATTCAAGATAACGCTCGTCATTACGTTTCATAATCAGCATAGCTTGATATTGTTCTTCTTTTTTACGAATTTTCTCAGCTTCATTCAGAAAAAACAATGTGGCAAGTCCGGCAGTAGATGATATTGTCATAAGTACCATTCCGGTAATACATGCCCACAAATTACCGATATCCTCATATCCCTTGAACAGTATCCAGATGTGAATAAATTCCGTAAGCGGAAGAAGCGCAAGAATTCCTATTACTCTGAATACAAAAGGATACCTTTTACGTCTGTGAATCAATATAATAGAAAGAATCTCAAAAACATTAAAAAGCGTAGCAAACATTCGAACATATATGAGCAAAGTCGGATGATTGATACTAACTTCATTGTTGCTCATAAAGAAAGTAGCAATAACTGTTTCTACAAAAAATTCACAACATAATGCCGAAACAAAAAAGGAGAAAGCTACGACAAATTTTCTTTTCAAAGAATCCTTGCTGATTACAAATACCGGCAATACATATCCAAGAAAAGCAAACACATATACAAGAACTCCTCCTATACCCGTCTGCTTAGTTATGAAGCAATTATATACAAACGGTACCATGTGAAATAACACATCAATCAAATAGCAAACATAGAAATTCTTGAATCTTCTTTTCTTTGTGAATTCCAACATAAACATTGTTGAAAACACTTCACTCATAACAAGGATCACAAATTGAAAAACAAAGTCACTAACCATAAAACACCCACAAATAATGTATTAAAGAATGTATTCTATTTTATCAGAATTTAATTATTTTTTGTTAAAATACAAAAGATACAAACAAAGTCGCTTGCTTATTTTTTTACATTTTTCTTTGCAAAAATTACATCCGCAACATTCAACATTAACCATATATGATAAGATTGTTTTGTTATTTATCTTATTTTCGAGGAGAAAAAGATGTCTGTTTCATATCGTATACTAATTTGTGATGATGATAAATGCGTAACCGAATACATTCGTACATCGTTGCTCAAGCTGCATCCGGAAATAAAAAACATCAAGACAAATTCAAACCCTGAAGAAATAGCAAACACAAACTGCGACATCCTTTTCATGGATATTGAATTAAACGAATATAACGGCATTGACTTGGCTGAACAAATGCTTCAAAAAAATCCTGCTGTAAAAATAATCTTTATCAGCGGTTATCACAAGTATGCACAGGATATTTTCAGAGTCAGTCCTGTCTATTATCTCCAAAAACCGATACAGGAGAATATGCTTGATACAGCTTACATGAAAGCAATAAACGAATTGGGTTCAAAGCAAGAGGCCACCTTCACATTTAATAAAAACGGCAGTCTGTATACTCTTCCGTGCAGCGAGATTATATACTTTGAGAGTTCAAAAAGGTGCTGCACCATTCACTATGCCAAAGACAACTCTTTGGATTGCATTGAAATGTCTGAATTCTACAGTAAACTCAACGATTTGGATGATACTCTTCCGGATTATTTTATACGATGCCACCAAAGTTACCTCGTAAATATGAACTATATCTCCTCCATTGAGAAGAAACACCTTAACTTAGTCACCAAGGAAACGCTTCCTATCAGTCAATCACGCGTACAAGAATTGCGCATGGAATATGTTCGTTTTCTAGGCAAAAAAATCTAATCTGTTGTTCTTCGCCGTTTAATTATCCTTTTCGAAAATGAATTTTACGATAAACCAATGTAATCACGATAGGTACAAGTGTCGCGATTACTGCCTCAACATACAAAAGAGGAGCACCACTGACGGCAAAAACATTCGGCTTAATAACCACAGCAAAATACTTCACTATAGCAAAATGCATGAGATAAATCCCAAATGAGCATTTACTGACAACACACAAAAACTTACTCTTCTTATTACAAAATCTCTTAAAAAGGCTGAACACTCCTACCGCTAAGAATATAATGCACGGAAATGTATATGTTCCGGTAAGAGACAAACACATATCACTGGCATGAATAATCCCATAAATTGTAATTCCGGTTATACCGACAATTCCTGCAACGCACAATAATACCGAAGCAATGAAATTAAACTTAATAATATCATTATGAATAGCATAACCCAAGATTAAGAACAACGGATATATACTATAAAGAAAAATATAAAATGGTAATTCGATTTTAAATATGGTATTAATTGTCGGAACGACAGACAGAAAAATAAAACCGATAATGACAAAATACTTAATCAGTTCCTGTGAGGAATTCAAAATTATTGCCCTGAATATCGGAAGAGTAAGATAAATCGCCAGCATAAGGTACAAATACCACATATGTTTCCATCCGGTACCCATAAATATATCGCATACTATGTCTTTAAATACTGATTTAATACTTTGCTTCTCACCGCTAAAATAGTACATAACAGCCGAGTCAAACATTGAGAAAATAATCGAGAATACAACAAGAGCAGCAATCACTCGCAGACAGTATTTCAGTACCTTCTTCACGTCTGTATCTTTAGTCGGATCCAGCAAAAGAGCACCCGTAACCATAACAAAACATGGTACAGACCACATCATCAGGTTGCGCATCAGCAAACAATATATGTGTTGCCCGGCAGTAACCGCAAAAGAATCAGCTCCAAAAAACACATGCAATATGACAACAGCAAAAGCGGCTACTGCCTTCAAATTATCAAAATATGATATATATTTCTTATCCTTAGTAGAAGAGTCCATCATCACCTATACAACCGCTGTCAGGATTACCGGAGGAAGACGAAGAAGGATGGTCAACAGCATACTCATTATCACGAGTAGTGATCTCATTTCCGTTTCCGTCAAAGTACTGAACAAACATCGTTTCACCTTCGATTTTAATCGTGTAAAAATCAGAGTTCTCAAAAACAAACCTATGAAGTCGATCTTCACTTCCATCAGCGAAAGTTATGTTTATCGAATAATACTGTCCCTCAGTATATTCATAATGAAATTCACATTCTTCTCCGGCAGCAAAAACATTTCCGTTTAACAAAAGATTATCAGAAAAAGACCCGTCTGAACCTAGTCGAACAGTAACTGCAACTATATCTTTGGATGTACTGTTAAATAAAGTCACATATTTTGTTTCTTCACAATTGCCTATAATCAACACATAAGGTTCAGTAACTTCCTCATTTATCGTTGTCTCGACTGCTTCTGTGGTTGTTACGATAAGCGAAGTCTCAGCATTTTCCTTCTCTGTTAACATAGTTTCCATTGTGGTTTCAGAGGTAATATTTTCAATTGTTGCAGTATCGGAAGTTGTAATAGATTCACCGTTACTACAACCTGCCATCAAACAAAGTGCTACAAATAAAACTATACTGACTCTTCTATTCATATAATTCCTTTCATGTAATTATCTATGCATAATTATTCGTGCATCTCTATTTCACGAACATACATCCATGTACCGCTTTGACCATAAGAGATTTTATAACCATCTTGGCCTGTCTCGTTTGTAAAGTTCGGATCAAAAACATAAGTATCTCCATCAATCTGAAGTTCAACCCAGGAATGTGGTGTAAGTCCGCCTCTTCGACTCGGAACCATTCCCGCAATCTGTACACCTTCATATCCCAAACTTCTTGCCATCTCAAGGAATGTTGCTGCCATTACATAACAGTTTCCCTCACCCGTCGTAAAACCCATTTCAGCAAAGTATTGTGTTCCGCAATCCGGGTCTGCATTAAATCTCCTATACTTAAGTGCAGCCGACCAATCAAAAGCTTCCTTAAGGTTATGTACTTGTGAATCGATACGCGTTCTTGTTTCTTCATCAAGATAGGTAAGTGATGATGTAGCCGTCCTGTATTTTCTTAACAGCAATCCTGCATTATTACAGAATTCAGCAAACTCATCAGAATTAATTACAGTATCCAAGAGCTCCGAACGGCTTCGTCCCAGTAAAGATGTAATTTCCACTTGTGAAGGTTTTCTGCCCAGAACACCTTCATACAAATCAACTATAAAATCCTCATCCGTCACTTCTAAAGCTAAATATTCATCTGAACAGAACACGAGATTTATTACAGAATCCGCATCACTTCCGTTAACTAAATCATCCACGGTATTATTCAGTTCCGAAGAAGTCGCATTTCTTTTATAAACCGAGAAAAGCCTGTTAACCCAACTTGTTATTATCGGATAGCGGTCACGTATTTCTTCAAGAATAACTGTACCTTTGTCAACATCATACTTATCACATAGATTAATAAACTCCTGCGAATCTGCAAAGTTCTTAATTATATACTGTCGTGACATACCGTTCTCAAGAATTTCCGACCACATAGTAAGACCTTCTGCATCGGGTTCTCTGTCAAAAAACACCTTATATAGAATTGTCAGATATTCCTCGTTGTTAAATTCTTTATTTAAAAATTCCTTTGAACGTACAAATTGACTGATAATGCAGGCTGCTGACTTATTACCGCTTACAAGCTCATTACTCCAAAATTCAAGTCCGGCTTCATCAGGTTCTCTGTCCAATAAAACGATATATAGTCTTTCTATAAATTCATATATTCCAAAAGGAATCGCAATTGCCGGATTATGAATACCATAATATTCGCACAGAATAACCCATTCTTCCGAACTAATAAAATCCTCCATAATTTGAATACGAGATTTTCCGGTATTCAGTTCATTCAGCCAAAAGACATATCCGTTTTGATCTGCTTCTCTATCAAAGAACACTCTATATACAGAAGTAATATATTCAGAATCACTTATTACAAGTGACTTATACTCATCACTGTTGAAAAAAGCTCTTGCTACGTCATTTACAGATTTGTTTCCGCTTTTGATTTCATTAACCCAGAAAATCATTCCATCTTCTTCAGCATCACGTTGCAACGCATAGATGTAAAGCCTTTTTACAAAATCTTCTAAAGAATCATCGTCCTCTATTAATTCACTCGTACCCACATCTTCTGTAACTTTCATATCAGCAGATACCGCTATAGCAAATATGTCTGATACAGACATAGAGATTATAAGTAATGTTGTAATTAATATTGATTCAAAGTGCCTCATAATCCTTCTAATATTCATAATGCACCTCGCAGATATTACTTATATTAAGTTTATCATGATGAGCATTTGTCTAATGCAATATTTTTTACACATATTATCGATTTTTTTACATTTGCAGGAAACATATTAGATATTATCTTAACTTAATGACATTAATCAGATTATTGGATACTATCCTTTTCGAAAATGAAAACTTCCCAATTATTTACAAACAGGCACAAATTAGATATCATACAGGTGTAATACTTATTTACAGGTGAAAAAGAATGAAGAGAGTAAATGAAAGCAATATATCAAAACCTGATTATCCGACAAAGAACGAGATAATTAACAAGGCTTCACTTAAAGGTGCAGCTATAGCTTCCTTGGCAACAATAATGTCAGTATCCACCTCAATGTGTTCGAGTCAGGCAACAGTACAAGGAGATATGACACAACCTACTGAGTATATCGAGAAAGAAACCACAGCTTGTACCGACAGTGATTGCACCGAAGAAGTATATCAGCTTTCCGGTGACGTTGCAGCGCCTGATACATAATAAATGCACAGATTAACACTCGGCCTTACTTCAAATTGCAACTTAAGTTGCAGGTATTGTGAACAAATTCACAAGGATTTGTTTATGTCCTTTGAAACGGCAAAAAAAGGAGTAGATTTGCTTAAATCATTATCGGTCGAAGATAAAACCGTGCAAATCTCCTTTTACGGTGGTGAGCCTCTGTTGGCAGAAGAATTAGTACGTAAAACAGCTCTGTACGCTGATCGGATTCTGCACAAAGAATCAGGCAAGAAGGTTCTCTTTGAGATGACCACAAACGGTCTTTTACTTACTGAGGATTTCATTAAATTCACCAAAGGATATCATTTTTTAATCGCATTATCCCACGACGGTATAAGCCACAATCTGACACGCTGCAATACCCTTACTCAAGCAGAATCGGCATTGGATTTGCTTCTTAAGCATTTCCCTTCTACACCGATTATGATGACTATTCACCCTGACTGCGTTGAGAATCTGAGTGCAAGTTGCGAATATTTTTATTCACGCGGAGTCAGAAAAATTATTTTTACACCCGCCAACGGAAAAAAATCATTATGGACCGATAGTAAATTAGAAACACTTAAGCGCGAATTGCGTCTTACAGCTGATATATATGTAAAATATAATCAAGGTAATAAAAGCTTTTGCATTGTACCTTTCGAAAATAAGATTCGACAGTACGTAAACAACAAAACCGACGCTAATGCTGATTGCGCTTTGAACAGCAACAAAATTCTTATAGACAGTGACGGCACCTTCTACCCTTGTATGCACTTTATCGGTCGCAATGAATTTGAATGCGGAAATATCTGTTCTGCTCCGAATTGGGATAAACTCAGTAAATTCGAGTCTGAACGCACCAAGCAAAACGAATGCTCCGAATGTGCACTTAAAACTCGTTGCAGTCACTCATGTGCCTGTGCAAACCATGGCTTTTCCGGTTCACTCTGCAATCCGAGCGATTTTCAGTGCGAATATGAACAAACACTAATCACACTTGCAGATAAGGCTGCAGAGCAACTTATTAATGAACAAAACGTCACTTATATTAAACGAATTTATGGTTGATGCAAAAAATGGAACTCACGATTCTGCGAGAATTGGTTTTGGGAACAGTAAATTCCCGAGATTCAGTCATGTTTTTTGATTGAACTCGCTGTTTTACGGGAATTTTGTAATATAAGTTGTCGAATTCCCGAGAATTGAACACATAATTCAGAAAACGCTGCGATTTCACGGGAATTCTTGGTTTTGGAACAGTAAATTCCCGAGATTCAGTCACGTTTTTTGATTAAACTCGCTGTTTTACGGGAATTTTGTAATATAAGTTGTCGAATTCCCGAGAATTGAACACATAATTCAGAAAACGCTGCAATTTCACGGGAATTCTTGGTTTGGGAACAGTAAATTCCCGAGATTCGGTCACATTTTTTGATGGAACTCGCTGTTTTACGGGAATTTATAGTTAGAAACGCCAATTCCGTCTCATCGTCCACCTTTCATGCAGTCGCCCACCCCACCAGCCTCTACCATTGAACAAAAAAATCCCAACCGCATTTCTGCGATTGGGATAACATTTTTATCAGTTCTTTTCCATTCTCTTGTAGAACTTATCAACACGTCCGCCAGTATCAACAAGCTTCTGCTTGCCTGTGTAGAACGGGTGGCACTTAGAACAAATATCAACACGAAGCTCAGGCTTTGTAGATACTGTCTCGAATGTCTCACCACAAGCACACTTAACTGTTACGGTGTATGTCTTTGGATGGATTTCATTCTGCATAACTTTCACCTCTCATCAAAGATATAACGCGTGGTTCCCACCACGTATGCTATACCGGATTTGTCTGTAACTTTGAAATGATACAGTATTATTGCAATAATGTCAATCACTACTTCTCTGTAAATCTATATTTTTTTATCTTAATACCGACAGTAAGACTTACCATTACACCGGTTACTCCCAAAATAAACATAGTCAATGCGGCACCTGAACCCTTGCCGACACCAAACAGTTTATTCATAATTGAATCGCCTGTACATTTTGTTATCAACGGTTCACATACTTTATCAACCAAAAAGCCTCCGATAAATGTACCTATCGGTATTGTAAAAAACTGCATTGTATTTCTGCAGGCGTATACCCTTCCCTGTAATTCCGAAGGAATTAAACTTCGTAATACAACATCGAGATTAGCACTCATTATCGGTACCACAATCCATCCAATAATCCGGCTTATACACCACCAATAAGACTCCCTCAGAAATGCCAAAAAGAAATTCTCTGTTCCGAGTGAGAAAAGCATGCTAAGGTATATAAGTTGTGCACCGGCTTTTCGAACAAAAAAGAGGTCATCCTATTAAGACAACCTCTCACCTATTATCTTTGATCCATCTCATCAAACTTTTTAATTACCGTATCAACGAAAACCTGATTGCTCGAAGTACGTTCCATGAGTTTAATAACAAGGTCTGTGGCAACGACTGTATCGAAGTCGGCAATTCTCTTACGAAGCTTCCATACTGCATCAAGTTCTTCCGGTGACAACAGCAAATCTTCACGTCTCGTACCGGACTTGTCAACTGCAATAGCAGGGAACACACGACGATCGGCAAGTTTTCTGTCGAGAACAACTTCCATATTACCTGTACCCTTGAACTCCTCGAAAATAACCTCATCCATACGTGAACCGGTCTCAATAAGTGATGTAGAAATTATTGTAAGACTTCCGCCGTTCTCAATATTACGTGCAGCTCCGAAGAATCTCTTCGGACCATACAAAGATCCCGGATCCAAACCACCTGACAAAGTACGACCGGTAGGTGTAATAGTTAAGTTATACGCTCTTGCAAGACGCGTCATTGAATCAAGGAGAATAACAACATCCTCATCAAGCTCAACAAGACGCATTGCTCTCTCAAGAACAAGCTCTGTAACACGAACATGGTTTTCAGGCTTCTTATCGAAAGTAGAATATACAACCTCACCCTTTATCGAACGTTGCATATCCGTAACCTCTTCAGGTCGCTCGTCTATAAGAAGTACAATCAATTTGCATTGCGGATTATTGGTGGTTATTGCATTGGCTATCTTCTTCAAAAGAACAGTTTTACCCGCTTTAGGTGGAGATACAACCATACCTCTCTGGCCTTTACCTATAGGACAAATAATATCTATAATTCTTGTAGAGTAATCATCCTTTGCCGTCTCCAAAACCAACTTCTCATCCGGATAAATTGCAGTAAGATTCTCAAATTTACGACGTTTACGAATGATATCAACATCAAAATCTTCAGCAGATACATCAATGTCATTAACTGTTAAAATCTGCTTCAAAGGAGCATTTCCCTTACCTCTTGCAGGTGTTGCAAGTCCGGTAATATAATCACCCTTACGAAGTCCCATTCTTCTGATCATCTGACCTGATACATAAGCATCGGAATCACCGGGAAGATAATTATTGGCATGCAGGAAACCGCAATAATCATTTTTCTCTGCACCGATAGACAAAACTCCCGCTACCGGTATAAGTTGAATTTCAGGTTCTGCCGGCTGAGCTTCCTGAACCTCTGCCGCAGCTGTATCCTTATTGACATTCGAATCAGAAGAAGCATTAGATTCTGAAGTTGCTTCCACTTTAGTCTCAACACCCGGTCCAAATGAAATTGTACGTCTCTTGGACTTTTTGAACTGATTACGATTCTGTCTGCCGTCCTTCTCTGTCGAAGATGATTTCTCGGAATTATCAGCCTTCTCAACATTTTCTGTCGAAGCCTGTTTCTCAGAATTCTCTGCGGTCTCAGACTTTACATTTGCATCATCCTGAACCGAAGACTTCTCTTTGTCGGCTTCATCCTTATTTTTCTCTTTCTTGGAAGCAGAATCAGCATTCTTACGTCGTGATTTACTTTTTGACTTAGTCTCAGACTTCACTTCGGATGCACCGATTTCTGTTAAATTAGCATTTACATCAGTTTTATCTTCGCTTGATTCAGTGTTTGAATCAGTCTCGGACTTACTGTCTGCTGCTGTTACTTCTGCAACAGATTTATCGGATTTCTTGGATCTGCCTGAAGAGGTTCTCTTCTTCTTTACTTCAGCAGCAGCACCCTCAACATTAGTATTGTCAGAAGGTTCTGCTTTTACATCTGCAGCTTTTACCTCTGCCTCTGCCGTTACTTCATCAGCAGCATTTTCTTCTTTTTTCCCCTTCGCAGCTGCGGTCTTACGAGAACCCGAAGAACGCTTTCCGGAAGCAGCGGTCCCGGAAGTTTTCTTTGCTTTTGAAGGTTCAACTGAATCAGTTGATTCTTGATTCTTAACTTCTTCTTTCTCAGTCGAAGACTTTGCAGTTTTGGAAGACTTTGCTGTCTTTGTCGGCGTAATAATCTCAGCTTTCTCTGCATCTGCTTCCTGCGTTGCAGAAATTGCTGAATCAGCCGTGCTGTTCGCTGTTTTCTTCTCTCCTGACTTCTTCTCGACATTCTTCTTAGGCTCCGTTTCCTTTACAGCTTTAGCCTTCTTTGGCTGCTGATTTTTCTTTGGAGCTGTCTTTTTGCTGTTAGCCTGTGATACTGCGGAAACTTGTTTTTGGTAATCAACATCGAGGTTCATTCTTAATAAATGAACTATTTCATCATTTCTCATCTTATCAGCGTCTTCCGATGAGATAAGATTAAGATTATTAACAACCAAGGAAATAAGTTGCTCACGCGGCATTTTTGCTAAAGCCTGCGCATCTAAATCGGCCATAAATACCTCATAATAAATTTTTAAATCGATATGGAATTTTTAAAGAAATACAAATATCGCTTAAACAAAGAAACTTCAACCAAACACCCTATTAGTTGAAACGTTTGAATTCTATCATTTGAAAACCGCCGCGTCAAGTACCATAGGGGCGTTTTCTATACTCTTCTTCCCGAAAATGGGTTTCTCAGCTTA
>JAKSRF010000043.1 GCA_024403755.1 Clostridia bacterium | reverse complement strand
ACAAAAACACGTGAAGAACCTAAAAATGATATTACCATACCTGTATTTGGTCTGAGTAATCATGAAATTATAAAAGTAGCTGTGTAACCCGAATGGGTATCGGTAAGGGTGTCATTGACGTACCCCGGGACCTACGCGGCGAAGCTGCGCGCACCCGTTGCTCGGTAATTTAATTTCCAATATGATTAGGCATAATCCGTCCGGAATTTACTCTGTAATTCAAGTGAACGAAATAACAGCATCTGACAGTGATACAAGAATAGTTGAAATAATCATTGCCGATAACGACCCCAAGATACCTGAGAAACTAAAAGACAATATGTTTAATTCATTTGTGGTAGGAGATGAATCAATAAATAAAAAGAACGGAAGCGGCCTGAGACTTGCAGTCAGCAAAAAATAATTGAACCCACGGCGGCAGTGATAATACAAGATAACAAAAGGGGTGTCTCGCTTTCTGTTTTGAGACACCCTCTTTGCTTCTCATAAAGAGGAGATTTATGATGTGGATAAGTAAAAAACATATGGAGTTTTACTTATTCGACGACATATTAATGTAAGAACTTGAAGCTCTTAAGAGAAGGATTACCGTCACCCTTGAATGTAAAGTACAACGGATAAACACCGTCAGGTAAGTTCATTTCAGCCTCGGCAACAGTCCAGGCAGTGCAGAAATCTACAGGAAGTTCTGCAAGAACTTCGCCGTCAATACTTGTACGAACCTCAAAAATACCTTTTCCGTATCCTCTGGTTGTAATGGTTATACCGGTAACATTTTTGCAGTTGAAATATTTGAAGCCTACGGTAGAACCGTTACAGATATTACGTACATATCCGAGATTCTCGTCTCCGTCACGACCTTCCTGTGTAACAAAGGCAGCTCCGGTAACGCCGACATATTTCTCACACTTGTCGTTGAAGATGTTACAAGCCAGATAAGCCGGGTATTCATCAATATCATTGAGAGGACCGCCGTTAAGTCCGCAGGATGTTATCTCAACCTGCTTAATGCTTCCGTCAGCCTCGAATACTATTTTCTCGGCACAGCCCTGTCTTGAATACCAATCATTGTTGGTCTGTCTGTGATAGAAGATATACCAGTCATCACCGATTTGTACGATACTTCCGTGATTATTTGCTCCGTAAGCTGTCGGCTTATCGGCAGGTTTATATGATGAAATATGTAAATCGCAGTTGCTTACAATAACTCCGCCGTATTTAAAGCCGCCGAGCGGATTATCAGAGGTTGCATAGCAAAGCTCGTGCATTACTTCCGAAGAATAGATGAAGTAGAAAATTCCGTTGCGCTCTCTTATTGAAGGTGCTTCGAAGAAAGCGTGATTTTCCCATTCTGTTCCCTTACTGTAAGGAGTGCTTGGAACAATAAACTCAGGCTCGCGTTTTACGGTAAGCATATCGGGACCGAGAACCGTAACCATTGCTCCGTGACGACTCTTATCACCTTGGCTGCAAAAACCGGTATAAAGATAAGTAACTTCGCCGATAGTTATTACGCCCGGATCAAACTGAGCTTCATCTCCTTCGCGTTTACCGAGAAGCTGTCCGTCTTCGTGATGTACATAGCCGAGAAATCTGAATTTACCCGTAGGTGTATCCGATACTGCTACGGAAACAAAGTTCTCACAGTCAAGCACATAGAATAAATAGTATTTACCGTCAGGTCCTACAGTCATATCAGGAGCATAAAGGCATCCGCGGTTCTTACTGTTCGCAGGGTCATCCGTACGGCAGAAGGTAACGCCTTCGTAAGTCCAGTTACCGAGATCGTTAATCGGTGCTGACCAGCAAACATAATCATTCAAGCAGAATGCATGTCCGTTGAAAGCGTCATGAGAACCGTAAACATAGATACGATCTCCGTAAACGTACGGTTCACCGTCAGGAATATACTCCCATGAAGGCAGATAAGGGTTGAAGGCCTGTTTTTTTACTGCAGGAACATAAAAGTTTGATTCCTTCTTAACCACTTCCGGAGTAATACCCAAAGCATCTTCAATGAGGTAATCTGTTATGAATTGAACGAATTCAGAAGACTGAAGCTTAGTCTTCGGTCCTTCGGAAGTAAAGTGCATCTCACATTTATTGGATTCCGTATAAGGATTCCAACGTACCATCTCAGAACCGTTTGCATCGTTACCGTTAGGATCACCTGTCTTAATAAAGTTGGTCAGATAGTTACAAATATTTCTGGCCAAGTCGTAGTGATGTCCGTCAAAAGGTCTCCAGCAGGCTGCAAGAGTCTCGAAGAAGAACCACAAATCAACCGAGTGGAAGGTGCCCGGATTATCCTCACCCGGTATATCAGGCTCGAATGAATAATAGAATGAAGGTTTATCATTATGAGTGAGAATGGCCTTTACTGAAGATTCAATACCGCGGCAATGTGCATAGAGATGGTTATCATAACAAACATTTGCTTCCGGGAAGGAAAGGAACTTCTCTGTCTTGTCTCCGAAAATCTCAGTAGCCTGTTTAATAAAGCTCTCCTTAGAATCAGCGGAAATAAAGCTTGGGAATTCGTCCAACGTATTTCCTGCAAAAACAGGAACATGAGCATGATGTCCTTTGAGGAAATTCTTAAACGGAGTATCCGTAAGGAAAACATGGTCTACACAAGGTGTGAGGAACATGCCTGTGGTATTTCTCATATTACTGTATGTTTCTCTTATGAAATCAGGATCAAGTTTACGTGCTTCTTCGAGATTTTTTACTCCCAAAGCTTCGAAAAGCTTAATTCCAAACTGCTCAGTCTCGCTTATATCCTTAGGAGATATAAGATTATCCTTTGAATACGGTGTCTCGATTATGCCGGAGAAAATAACAGCCTTTTGGAATAATCCGACACTTGTCTCTGATGTTAAGTGTGAGAAGACACTTCCGCCGCCTGCGGATTGACCTGCTATGGTGATATTGTTTGGGTCACCGCCGAAGTTTTTAATATTGCGAACAACCCACTTAAGTCCAGCCTGTTGATCGAGCAGACCGAAGTTTGCAGGTGCTTCAGGTGCTTCTGCAGTAATTTCCGGATGAGTAAGAAAACCGAATGCACCGAGTCTGTAGTTAACTGATACAACTATAACTCCGCGCTTGGCGATGTTCTCACCGTTAAATTCCATCTCGCGAGGGTAGCCCCACTGAAAACCACCGCCGAAGAACCATACCATTACAGGAAGATTATCATCTGCAGTCTTTGCGTTTGTCCATACATTAAGATAAAGACAATCTTCATTCATCTCTATGTCAGGATCTACATGCCATTCCTTACAATATATGTCAGTTCCTACACCCGGCTGATCTTGAACTGAGATAGGAGCGAATCTGTCGGCTTCAAATATGCCGTCCCAGTCTTTACAAGGCTGCGGAGCTCGCCATCTGTTTTTGCCTGTCGGCGGCTCTGCAAAAGGAATGCCCTTAAATACCGAAATACGGGTGTTGTTTCCCTGAAAACCGCGAACCATACCATTTTCTGTTTTAACTAGCTTTAGCATATGTTTCACTCAACTTTCTATATATTACTTATTAATAAACCAATATAATAATAGACAAGATAAAAAGACGAAACAATATGACAAATTACAGTTAAAAACCGATAAAATACAGCACTTAGTTAAGAGTTATTGATTTTTGAAAATCGGTAATGTAAGTTGTGAAGTGTGAGATTATACACAAATTTTCGAGAGCGAAAGGAAACATGTTTTCGTGTACAAGCTGATAATTAACCCGGACAGTAAGAAGGGATATATAAGTCCGGAGATTCAGGGACATTTCTCTGAACATCTGGGAAGGTGTATTTATAACGGTATTTTCGTAGGTAAAGATTCTGCTATTCCGAATACTGACGGTATGCGTGATGATGTGGTTAATGCTTTAAGGGAAATGAAGCTTCCTGTTTTGCGTTGGCCGGGCGGATGTTTTGCTGACGAATATCATTGGAAAGACGGAATAGGTCCGCTGGACAGCAGAAAGAAAATGATAAATACGAACTGGGGCGGTGTTGTCGAGGATAACAGCTTCGGTACTCATGAATATATGGAATTGTGCAGACAGCTAGGTTGTAAGACTTATGTAAACGGTAATCTCGGAAGCGGTACCGTGAGAGAAATGAGCGAATGGGTAGAATATATGACTTTCGACGGTGTCTCTCCAATGGCTGACTTAAGAAAAGCAAACGGCCGTGAGGAGCCTTGGACCGTTGACTATTTTTGTGTAGGTAATGAATCTTGGGGCTGCGGCGGATATATGGTTCCGGAGTATTATGCCTCACAGTACAGACAATATCAGGCCTTCCTCAAAAACTACAATTCCGATAAGAAGATAAAGAAGATTGCAGTCGGACCTAATGAGAAGGATTATAACTGGACAAGAACTGTATTGAGCGAGTGCTTCAGGGATCAAGGTTCATGGAATGATAATCACGGATTGATGGACGGCTTCTCACTTCATTACTATACAGTTCCTCATGATTGGGCGCACAAGGGAAGTGCTGTATTCTTTGATGAGAAGGAATGGTATATGACTCTTTCCAAAACTCTTGTTATGGAAGAACTGATTGCAAAGCATTCTGCTATTATGGATGAGTTTGATCCTGATTGTAAAATAGGACTTATGGTAGATGAGTGGGGTACCTGGTATGATGTTGAGGAAGGAACGAATCCGGGCTTCCTTTTCCAGCAGAATACGATGCGAGATGCTGTGGTTGCGGGTATTAATCTTAATATTTTCAACAAGCACTGCAACAGAGTGAAGATGGCAAATATTGCTCAACTTATTAATGTGCTTCAGGCTGTAATTCTTACAGAGGGTGATAAGATGGTGAAGACACCTACGTATTATGCTTTTAAGATGTACAGCTGTCATCAGGACGGAACACTTATAGAGAGTTCAATTGATACAGACAGAATAGGCAAAGAGCCGGAATATCAGGTTCCGAATTTATCTGAATCGGTATCAATGGATAAAGAAGGAAAGCTTCATATTACGATAACCAATCTTTCATGCAGTGATGCTTATGAGATTGAAGGTAATTTGCTCGGTCATGAGGTGAAGAACGTAAAGGCTGAGATATTATCCGGCGAAATGAATTCTCATAATACATTTGATAATCCTAATGCTGTAAAATGTGAGATTTTTAATGCGGTAAAGGCTGAAGGAGACAGGCTTAAGTTTACTATTCCTGCATCCTCATTGATTGCAATTGAAGTTGAGACAGCCTGATGAATCAGAGACCTTGTAAAAAATGTCTTTTGAGTGAGATAAGCAGTAAAGATTATCATGAGATTGTTGAAAACGGTCTTAATAATCTCAAAGCTAAAGATTTAACAGATGACACGAACCGCCTTAAACGGCTCAGCATCTGTAAGGAATGTGATAAGCTCAACACCGGAACCTGTTTTGCATGCGGTTGTTATGTTGAGATAAGGGCAGCGCTTAAAAGCGGGAAATGCCCTGAACACAAATGGAATTGATAATAAATAATTATATAGGGGGATTACCTGATGGATACAAAGGAAATGCTTTTAAACGGAAAATGTGCACTCGGAATTGAATTCGGTTCTACAAGAATTAAAGCTGTAGTAGTTGACAACGACGGAAATCCGGTTGCTTCAGGCGGGAAAGAGTGGGAAAACAGTCTTGTTGACGGAATATGGACTTATTCCGACAGTGAGATTTGGGACGGTCTGCGTGAGTGCTATAAGGATTTAAAGGAGAATGTAAAAAAAGAATTCGGTGTTACTCTTACATCCTTTGCTGCAATTGGTTTTTCTGCCATGATGCACGGATATCTTCCTTTTGATAAGAATGATAATCTTCTTGTTCCTTTCAGAACTTGGCGTAATACGATAACCGGCGAGGCAGCCGATAAGCTTACTGAGGCATTTGGTTTTAATATACCTCAAAGGTGGAGCATAGCACATTTGTATCAGGCTATTTTAAACGGTGAGAGCCATATTAAAGATATAGCTCATTTTACAACATTGGCAGGATATGTTCATTTTAAATTGAGCGGTCGTAAGGTTCTCGGAGTAGGTGATGCTTCGGGTATGTTCCCGATAGATTCTTCAACCGGGAATTATGATGATAAGATGCTCAAGATATTTGACATCCTCGTTGCTGATAAGGATTTTGATTGGGAACTTAAGTATATTTTGCCGGAGGTTCTTGCCGCAGGTGAGAATGCAGGTACGCTTACAAAAGAAGGTGCGTTGCTGCTTGACCCTGAGGGAGATCTTAAAGACGGCATACCGATGTGTCCGCCTGAGGGTGATGCGGGAACAGGAATGGTTGCAACTAACTCAGTTGCAGTTGAGACCGGTAATATTTCTGCAGGAACATCAGTATTTGCAATGGTAGTTCTTAAGAATGCAATGTCAAAGCTACACAAGGAAATTGATATGGTTACAACTCCTGTAGGTGATCCGGTAGCAATGGTTCATTGTAATAACTGTACTTCTGAGATAAACGCATGGGTTAAGCTTTTCGGGGAGTTTGCTCAGCTCATGGGGACTGAATATGACAGAGGAACCATGTTCGAGAAGCTTTACGGTGTTGCCCTTGAAGGAGAGCCGGATTGCGGCGGTTTGCTTTCCTATAATTATGTTTCCGGTGAACCTGTTACCGGTTTCCTTAAAGGAAAGCCTTTGTTCGTAAGATCTGCTGAGGATAATTTTACTCTTGCAAACTTTATGCGTATGAATCTCTATTCTGCTTTGGCTGCGCTTAAAGTCGGTCTTGATATCCTTACAAAGGAAGAGAAGGTTACTGTTAAGAAGATGTATGGTCACGGAGGTTTCTTTAAAACTCCTAAGGCAGGACAGACAATGGCTTCTGCTGCAATCGGTTCTACTGTTTGCGTTATGAAGACTGCCGGCGAAGGCGGAGCTTGGGGTATGGCACTTCTTGCTTTATATCTTTCTTCGAAAAAGGAGTATTCAACGCTTTCCGATTTCCTTGATAAAAAGATTTTTGCATCCGCCGAAGGTGTTGAACTTACGGCAGATGCTAAGGATATAAAGGGCTTTGACGATTTCTTGACAAAATATGTTGCAGGTCTTACTATCGAACAGGCTGCAGTAGATTTGACGGAGGATTAAAAAATGCTTGAAGATTTGAAACAAAAGGTTTTTGAGGCAAATATGCTTCTTCCTAAGTTTGGTTTGGTTACATTTACGTGGGGAAATGTCAGCGGAATAGACAGAGAGAAGGGTTTAATAGTTATTAAGCCGAGCGGCGTTGCATATGAGACTATGACTGCTGCTGATATGGTAGTTCTCGATTTGGACGGAAACAGAGTTGAAGGCAAATACAAGCCTTCTTCGGATACGGCTGCACATATAGTTCTTTACAAGAGATTTCCTGATATCGGCGGTGTTGTTCATACACACTCTTCATATGCTACGTCGTGGGCACAGAGCGGAAGAGATATTCCGTGTTACGGCACTACACATGCTGATTACTATTACGGCAGTATACCTTGTGTGAGAAATCTTACGAAGGAAGAAATAGAAGATAACTATGAGCTTAATACCGGTATTCTGATAGCTGATGAGTTTGAGCGTCAGGGATTGGATTATGCAGCAGTTCCGGGTGTGTTATGTAAAAATCACGGCCCGTTTACTTGGGGTAAAGATCCTAATGAGGCTGTACATAATGCTGTAGTACTTGAGGAAGTAGGTAAGATGGCATATCGAACCGAACTGATTAACAAGGACGTTAAACCTGCACCGCAGGAATTACAGGATAAGCATTACTATCGCAAGCACGGAGCTAATGCGTATTACGGACAGAATTAAAATTTAAATTATTGCATTAACTAAGTGGGCTGCCTCAAAATGAAATGAGGCAGCCGCTTTTTTAAGTGATTGCAAAAAATTCTGATTTATCTGATAATATATATTGTTTTGGATTGATACAGAAACAGAAGGCTCTTTGTATGATAAAGTTGGCAAAAAAAATATTATATAACGCGAGACTCAATAGGAAGTTCCTTATTGTTTATATTTGTTGTGTTATCATTCCGCTGGTAGCTACGGATTCCCTTATTTTTTATGGTTTGTTGACTGCAGAGGCTAACAATAGGGAAAATGAACGTGTCAATGAAGCAATTGCATATCAGAATATCATAATAAGTGCAATGGAATATGATTCTGTTATTGCAAGAGCTGCTTCAAAAAACAGCAGTCTTAATGAGTTCCTTGAAAAAAGATATTCGCAACCGCTCGATTTTTTTTCAGCATATTCCGATTACATAATGACATCATTCTTTAATACTTTGTCAGGTTTGAAGAGTGATAACATTATTGTTTATGCTGATAATCCGACGTTGCTCAGCGGTGGTTTTTTCCATAAGCTGAGTGAAGCGGAGAATGCAGAGTGGTATAAGCGCTTTTTGAAATCAGGTAAGGAAGAGACACTGCTGGTCTTCTATGATAATAATGATAATATCCGCAGGGATAAAAGAAAGAAGATTATTTATGTTAAGGCACTTACGGATTTTGATTATGAATCAACAACACGTAAGGTTATTACGATTGAGAATGACTACTATCACTTGGCTCAGTCGTTGAAGGACTTATCCGCTGTTTGTCCTATGTATATTTGTGTTGATGATTTTTGTGTTTTTTCCAGTGAAGGAGATAACATTTCATATTCGGAAGTGGCCGAGAGATGTGCCAATGAGACGAGGTATATGACAGAAAGAAGCTTCACGTATCGAGGTACCGAGTTCAAAATATATGTTTTCAGTGACAATTTTAATTTGTATACCATTATCAAGGACAGAATATGGATTATTTTGTTGTTGCTGGTATTTACTATTTTGTTCCCGATTTTGATTATGAAAGTAATAGAACGTTCGATAACAGGTCGTATTTCTGTTCTTAAATAGGCATTTGATGGTGATGAATCCGGATCATTCAAGCCGATAAACAGGATTGTCGGTTCTGACGAAATTGCTTCATTAATGGAAAATTATAACCGCATTGTAAGTATTAACAATCATCTTATTCAGACGGTTTATAAGGATCGTTTAAGAGAACAGGAAAGTGATATTGCACGTAAGAATGCCGAACTTCTTGCACTTCAAAGTCAGATTAATCCGCATTTCCTTTTTAATGCACTTGAGAGTATCAGAATGCACAGTGTTCTGAAGGGTGAGGATGAGACTGCAGCGATGGTTGAGAAACTCGCCGTAATGGAGAGACAAAATGTAGAATGGGAACATGATTCCGTTACCATTAAGAAGGAGATGGAATTTGTTCGTGCATACCTTGCATTACAGAATTACAGATTCGGTGAGAGATTGTCTTTTGATATAGATATAGATGGAGACTGTGAGAATATACTCATACCTAAGCTTACTTTGACTACTTTCGTTGAGAATGCCTGTGTTCACGGAATTGAATCCAAGTCTTCACAGGGGTGGATTTTTGTAAGGGTATATAAAAATGCTGACAGCCTTTGTATTGAGATAGAAGATACGGGAGACGGTATGGATGAGAATGAGGTCGAAGCATTGAGCGAAAGTATCAATTCAATTGATATTGAGACGATCAAGACAAAGAAGAGAGTAGGAATTCTTAATGCCTGCCTCAGAATTAAGATGATGTTTGATAATGCTGTTAAATTTGTACTTGAGAGTGAGAAAGGCATCGGCTTCAGTGTAGTAATATACATTTCGCTCGAAAAGATTAATGAACAACAAAAGGAAAAAGGAGAATAGTATGCTTAAAGTATTAATTGTTGACGATGAGCCATATATCCTTCAGGGTTTGCAGGTTTTGGTAGATTGGAACAGTGAAGGCTATGAGATAGCTGCAGCGTTATCGAATGGTAAGGAGGCCTTAAATTTTCTTAAAGAGAACCAGGTTGATTTGATTATTTCCGATATTCAGATGCCTATTATGAACGGCATTGAACTTCTTGAGACAATTAATGCGGAAAAAATATCCGATGCACGTTTTGTGATTCTTACAGGCTACGATGAGTTTTCTTATATGCAGAAAGCAATCCGTAATAATTGTATGGATTACATAATGAAGCCGGTATCCAAGGAGGATTTACTTTCGATTCTTCGTAATGTTTCTAATCTTGCAGAGGAAAAGAGTCGTATAAAAGAGAATCAGGAAAAGATGGCTGATGCTTATATGGCGAGTAATATTATTGCTCTTCTTAAGCGTAAGTACGATGATAATAATCTCGAATACGTGAATAATCATATGCAATTAATAGGTGATGTGCGATTTGTTGATATTGAGGTTATAAGCGAACCTCTTGAGGTCGAAGATGATGATTATGATTTAAGACTGATACAAAAACAACTGTACAATGCATGCAAGGAAGTCCTTAATGAGAACAGTTATCATTTTATCTTTGACGTTTCTTATGATGAGGACAATTATGACGTAGGATTTATTTATTGCGAAAATATGGCTACAAGACGGGATATGGAGGAAATGGAATTCTTTAATATGATGCTCCATAAGCTTGAAGTCATTATGGGCAAGCCGGTAAGACTTCTTTGCGGTAAAAAGGTAGCTAATATCGCTTCAATTTCCAAGTCATACAGTTCATGCTGCCGACTTAACAGTATTAAGAGCTTTCATAATCCGAAGAGTATTTATGTTTATGAGGATGAGGTACAGGTAGGACAGAACAGTATAGTATTGTGTAAAAATTCAATTGATGAAGTAATGCTTGCAATCGAGAATAATAATCCGGAACAAATAGACAGTGCCGTAGATAAGCTTTATGACGAATTTAAAGGTTATGATGAGAATTCTAATGTCCTTGATTTAAATCTAAACTATCTTCTGTTTCAGCTTATTTATCTTGCAAGTGAGCAGGATGACAGTATTAATCAGGAGGAGATTGTTCAGTATATTTCAGAGAGTTCCTTTGAAAGCTCTCTTATTCGAGGAAGCAGCCAGCATATGAAACGCTTTGCAAAAGAATATGCAAATTATCTTACTGAATTGCGTAAGAGTATATCAAGGGGAATTCTTGCCGATATCGAGAATGATATAAAAGAGAATTTCCGTGAAAATATCAGCCTTCGCTATCTCGGAGATAAATATCATATAAACAGTTCCTATCTCGGTCAGGTTTTTAAGAAGAAATATGATATGTCTTTTAAAAACTACCTTACAAATTACAGAATCAAAGAAGCGGCCAAGGAAGTAATAAACAGTGATAAGAAAATCAATCAGATAGCCGAAGAAGTCGGATATAAAGATTGTGACTATTTTATCCGTAAATTCATTGAAATAAAGGGCTGTACGCCTTCTAAATACCGTAAGAATAATCGTTCATCTTGACCAAAAAACTGCAAAATATACTGACATATTTTAGTGACTTTTTCAAAATAGTATAGAATTCTTCCTACTTTTATATAGAGTTTCTAGGGTTGTTGATTATGGGGCATATATCTATAATTAACTTGACTAGGAAAATCTTAGTAAATTTTTCAAGGAGGAGAAATATGAAAAAGAAGATTATTTCTTGTGTAATGGCTACTGCTCTTACAGTTTCAGCATTTGCTGCTTGTTCTGGTTCAGAGGGTGGTGGAGACGAGACAACCGTTGAGGTTACAACACGTCAGGCTGCGCAGACAGACGCATCAGGTAATCAGAGTTATTCTGAAGACGAAGTTCTTGAGATGAGAATGTTCGCTTGTATGGCAGGAACTGAGATTAACGACGGTAACGAGATTCAGGAACTCATCGCTGAGAGAACCGGTGTTAAAGTTAAGGAGACTTGGCTCACAGGTCAGACAGCAAGTGAGGCTATCGGTTCTATCATCGCTTCAGGTGACCTTCCTGACTTTATCGATGGTGGTGATGGTTGTGTTCAGCTTTACGAGAACGGTCTCTTAGTTGCTTGGGATCCATACCTCGAAGAGTATCCAAATCTCAAGGAAATGTATTCTGATGCTGAGTGGGAAATGTTCCGTCAGGATGATGGTAAGATTTACTGGGCTAATGTATTCAACAATACATACGGCAAGAGTAAAGCTACAGGTCATAACGATGAGGCTTTCTGGATTCAGGTTCGTGTTCTTGAGGAAGCAGGATATCCTGAAGTAAAGACACTTGATCAGTATTTTGATCTTATTGAAGCTTATGTTGACAATCATCCACAAATGGATAACGGTACAAAGACTATCGGTTACACAGCTCTTTGCTATGACTGGTATTACTACTGTATCGAGAATCCTGGTGAGTTCCTTGCTGGTTATCCAAACGATGGTTCTGTAATTGTTAACCTTGACAATCCTGATGATCCAACAATCGAGGATTACAATACTTCAGAGATTACAAAGAATTATTTGAAGAAGTTGAATGAAGTATACAATGCAGGTTATATGGATATTGACTTCGCTACACAGACACGTGATGAGTACATTCAGAAGTTGTCTTCAGGTTGTGTACTTGGTATGTGTGATCAGAACTGGAACTTCGCAGGTGATATTGCAGGTCCTCTCCACGAGCAGGGACTTGATGAGCTTGGTTGTGAGTATGTTCCTCTCGGACTTATGGCTGACGGCGTAACACAGCAGCAGTGGCATGTATACGGTGATACACTTAACAATTCTTCAGGATGTGCAGTTACAACTTCTTGTGAAGATCCACAGGCTGCATTCCAGTTCCTTAGTGACATCCTTGAGCAGGATATTCACGATTTGAGATTCTGGGGTATTGAAGGTGTTGACTATCTCGTAGATGAAGATGGTTTGTATTACAGAACTCCTGAGATGAGAGAGAATTGGAAGGATGAGACCTACAAGGCTAATCACTGTTGCTTCTATGCTTACATGCCACAGTGGGGCGGAACAAGCAGAGATGGTATCAATGCTATGCAGCCGGGTGAGCAGGGTTCTGAGTATCGTGCAGGTCTCTCAACTCCTATGGCTAACTTACTTGTAGCTTACGGTGCAAACGGTCTTCCTGATTTGATTGGTTCTGTTGAAGGCGTTGCACAGGGTCCTTGGTATCCAATGTGGTCTTACTCTAACGAGATGGGCGGAAGAAATGATACGGCTGGTTGTGTTGCTTGGGGTAAGATGGGCGATTGTAAGCACATCTGGATTCCACAGGTAGTTATGTCAAAGGATTTCGATGCTACATGGGAAGAGTACATGGCAGCATATGCTGAGTGTAACCCACAGGATTTCCTTGATGAGATGCAGACAGAGCTCGACGCAAGAATTGCGATGGCTGAAGCAGCTGAATCTTGATTCGTCGTTAGGCGATAGATGTCAGTTCGTCTGACATAAATTAAAATAATGTGTTGTGGTGGCAACCATGGTATATATATTCTGTGGTTGCCGCTTTCTATTTAAGGAGGATTAGTGCGTTATGTCGAAACGTAAGACAGTTGAGCCGGATATCACGAAAGTTAAACTGACTAGAAAAGAATTTAAGCGTCAGTGGGTGCTTATCTTAATCGCCGCACTTTATATTATTTACGGAATCGTTTTCTATTACCTTCCACTTGTTGGTTGGATTATGGCATTCGAGAACTACAAGCTTAAAGATGGTGTATTTGGTTCTAAGTTTGTAGGATTAGATAAATTCAAGTTCTTATTTAAAGATAAGGACTTCATACGAGTAATTCGTAACACCGTTTGTATGGGTGTTATTAACCTTGCTGTTACAACCGTTACTGCAATTGGTTTTGCAATCTTGCTTAATGAGGTTCGTAACAAATGGTTTAAGAAGTCAATTCAGACTATCTCTTATTTACCACACTTCCTTTCAATGATTATTGTTTGTGGAATCGTTCACGATTCACTTTCTTCAACAGGAATTATTAATGAGCTTTTGCTTAAGTTTAATATATTGGAACAGCCTTATAACTTCTTTGCTCATAAGGGTTGGTTCTGGCCGATTGTTGCCTTTACGAATGTATGGAAGGAAACAGGTTGGAATGCAATTATCTACCTTGCTACAATTACATCAATTGATCCTGCTTTGTATGAAGCTGCTTCAATCGATGGTGCAGGCAGATGGCAGAAGATTAAGTATGTAACACTTCCGGGACTTCGTTCTACTATTATGATTCTTCTCATTATGAATATCGGTAACGTTCTTAATGCCGGCTTTGAGATTCAGTATCTCTTAACAAACGGACTTATTCAGGAAGTTACAGAGACAATCGATATTTATATTTTGAAGTTTGCTATTTCAAAGATGGATTATTCTTTGGGTACTGCTGCCGGTATCTTTAAGACATTGGTAGCTATGGTATTGATTGTCGGCTCTAATGCGATTGCTAAGGCAACCGGTGATGAGCGATTGTTCTAAGGAGGAGTATTATGAATTACGATGCAGTAAAAAGAAAAAAGAAGATGGCAACATCCGATTTAGTATTTACTATTTGTAATACTATTTTCCTTGTATTGTTTGCTGTTGTTACTTTGTATCCTGTTATTAACACAGTTGCATATTCTTTTAACGATGGTGCTGATTCAATTCGAGGCGGTATTCATCTTATTCCGCGTAAGTTCTCTGTTAAGGCTTACCAAACTGTGTTCAATAAGGATGGTATTATTACAGGTGCTAAGATTACTGTTGCAAGAACAGTCTTAGGTACACTTACATCACTTGCAGCTAATGCATTATTGTCATTTATCTTGAGCCGTAAGAGATTTGTATTTAGATCAGGTCTTTCACTTTTCTGGATTGTAACTATGTATGCAAGCGGTGGTATGATTCCTACCATGGTACTCTTCAAGGCTATGGGATTGACAGGTTCCTTCTGGGTATATGTTGTTCCTGGTATGGTTAGTGCATTTAACATCATGGTTATGAGAACCTTCATGAACGGTATCCCTGATTCCTTTGAAGAGTCTGCTCAGATGGATGGTGCAGGTTACATGACAATCTTTGTTAAGATTATTTCTCCGTTGTGTAAGCCTGTTTACGCTACAATCGCTTTGTTCGTTGCCGTATATCAGTGGAACTCATGGTTTGATGCAATGCTCTATAACAGAATGAATGATGAGTATACAACACTTCAGTATGAGCTTATGAAGCTTTTGAGTTCTGTTACTAACGCATCAGGCGGTAGCGGTAATACAAACGTTACAGGTGAGGCTGCTAAGGAGACTGTTACAGGTATTACAGTTAGATCTGCTGCTACGGTTGTTACAATCGTTCCAATCATCTGCTTGTATCCGTTCTTACAGAATTACTTCGTAACCGGACTTACAATCGGTGGTGTTAAGGAATAATTTAATTTAGTTCTTAATGATTTTAATTGGACTGTCTCAAAACTTAAATTGAGACAGTCCTTTAGTACCATAGAAAGTGTAATTGTTAGAGAGTAATTAACTCAGACAGTTG
>JAKSRF010000042.1 GCA_024403755.1 Clostridia bacterium | reverse complement strand
TGATAAATAAGTATGGTAATGACGGGTATACAAATCTGATTTTTGTAGGAAGAGTTGCACCAAATAAGAAGCATGAGGATATTATTGCAGGCTTTGCTTATTACAAAAAGCACTTTAACGATAAGGCTCGTTTGTTCCTTGTCGGTGCCGGTGGAGCTTTCTTTAAGTATGAGAAGCGGCTTGAGGATTACGTAAAGGAATTGGGACTTGAGGAGTCTGTTATCTTTACCGGTCATCTTAAGTTTAATGAGATTCTGGCATATTATAAAATCGCATCTGCATTTTTGTGTATGAGTGAACATGAAGGCTTCTGTGTACCGCTTACCGAAGCAATGTCATTTGATGTTCCGGTTATTGCTTATGCTTCGACTGCAATTCCGTACACCCTTAACGGTTCCGGTGTTCTTATTGATGATAAGGATCCGGTGGTTGTCGCAGACGCCATTAATAAGGTAGTTACCGATGAGACTTTCAGAACAGAAGTGATTAACGGTCAGCGTGAGCGACTTAAAGATTTTGAATACGACAGAATTAAGGATTTATTTAAGAAGCAGTTGGATTCATATATCGAATCCATAAAAGCTTAATAACGGAGATTGTACTATGAAGAAGATTGCATTTGTTATTCCATGGTTTGCAGCAGATATTCCGGGCGGAGCAGAGATGCTTTGCCGTGAGACTACAAAGGACTTAAAGATGAGCGGGGTTGATGTTGAGATTTTGACTACCTGTATCGAGAAGTTCGGAGGAGACTGGCAAAAGAACTTCTATAAAGAGGGAATAGAGATAATCAACGATATTCCGGTTCGTCGTTTTAAGATTACGGGAAAGCGTAATAAGGCAGCTTTTGATGAAGTAAATATTAAACTGATGTCCGGTCAGAAAATCTCACGTAAGGAAGAATTAATTTTTATAGACAATCAGTTTAATTGTCCGGAATTATACGAATACATAAAAGAGCATAAGGATGAGTATACGGCTTTCGTATATATTCCGTATATGTTTGCTACAACCTACTACGGAATTAAGGCATGTCCGGAGAAGGCTGTAATGATTCCTTGCTTCCATGAAGAAGCATATATATATCTTAAGATTTTCTATGATATGTTCTCATCGGTTGCAGGTATGCTTTTTAATGCAGAGCCTGAAGCCGTGCTTGCTGACAGAGTATATGATACATCACATATAGAGAAGGTTATTCCGGGTTGTGTTATGGATGTCAATGTATCTTATGATGCACAGGCATTCAGAGATAAGTACAATATTCATGATCCGTTTATTTTGTATGCCGGACGTAAGGATGCCGGAAAAAATGTAGGTTTCCTGCTCCGTTGCTTTGAAGTTTACAAAAGATGCAATCGTAACAATTTGAAACTGGTATTTATCGGAGGCGGTGATCTTCTTGTACCTAAAGATATTCAAAAGGATGTCTATGATCTGGGTTTTGTAAGTAAAGAGGATAAGTATAATGCCCATGCTGCGGCGCTCCTTCTTTGTCAGCCGTCTACGCATGAGAGCTTCTCGATTGTTATCATGGACAGTTGGCTTTGCGGCCGTCCTGTACTTGTACCTGAGGCATGTGACGTTACTACAAACTTTGTAAAGAAGTCGAACGGTGGTTATTATTTCAGAGATTATCGTGAGTTTGAGGCTTCTATTAATTATACGATGAATCACCCTGACATCGCTGTTAAGATGGGAGAGCAGGGTTGCAGATTCGTTAAAGAGAACTTTAACCGAGAGACTGTTTGTAATAAATATATTGAACTTTTCGAAAAGGTGGATGAGAGAAATCAACAATGAAGCGACGCATTGCTTTTATTAACCAGCGATACGGCCGTGAGGTAAACGGCGGTTCGGAATTATATACCAGAGTTGTGGCAGAGCACCTCAAGGATAATTTTGAGGTTGAGGTTTTGACGACCAAAGCTTTGGATTATATGACGTGGAAGGATTACTATAAGGATGATGTAGAGGACATTAATGGTATTACTGTTCGCAGATTCTCAGTAGATAAGCCACGTAATCAGGCAAAATTCGATAAGATAAATGCCAAAATGCTTCGTAACAGATTTCATACGGAAGCCGATGAAGAGTTGTGGGTAAACGAACAGGGACCGATATGTTCAGGTTTGATCAACTATATCAGAGATAATAAGGATAAATATGATTTGTTCATTTTTGTTACTTATCTGTTTTATACAACGTGTGTAGGTATTCAGGGTGTTTACGATAAGGCAATCATGATTCCTACTGCTCATGATGAGCCATATATTCATTTTAATTATTACCGTAAGATTTTTGAGAATACGCGAGGATTTATTTTCCTTACAGATGAAGAGAAGTCCTTTGTAAACAGACTTTTTATGAACTGGGAGACTCCCTCGGTCACTACTGCTATGGGTATCGATATGCCTAAATTAAGCGAAGAGGAATCAAAGGTTCCGGCCGAACTGAAAGGAAACTATATTGTTTATGCCGGTCGTATAGATGAAGGCAAAAACTGTGATAAGATGTTCACTCAGTTTATCAGATATAAGGAAAGAACCAAGAATAATCTTAAGCTGGTTCTTATGGGTAAAAATGTTATTCCGATTCCTAAGCATGAGGATATTATTTATCTCGGCTTTGTAAGTGAAGAAGAGAAATTTGACTATATTATCCATAGCCTTGCATTAATTCTTCCTTCCAAATTTGAGAGCTTATCCATATCTGTTCTTGAAGCTCTTCAGGTTGGAACTCCGATACTCGTAAACGGTGAATGCGAAGTTCTTAAGGGACACTGTCACAAGAGTAATGCAGGTCTCTATTATAAAGGTTATCTTGAATTCGAAGGTTGCCTGAATTATATGGTAAGCCACAATAAAGAAATGAAGGCATTCGGAAATAACGGCATAAGTTACGTTGAGACCAATTATCGTTGGGATGTTGTAGTTAAAAAGCTTACCGATTTTATTAATGAGCGAATAGAACGTTGTTAATACAGTAAGTAACAAAGAAGACTCGAGACAGAAAAGATAGTTGTCATAATACCAATAACTTTGGTTAGCTTTAAGTTGCTTGATATGTATTTTGCGGCACCGATTACCATAACAACAAAGATTACGGCAATGTATCTGTAATGAACTGTACAAATGCATGGATATTGATATGCAAAACTTATAAACATAGCCAAAATACCAAAATGTGCAATTCCCAACAGAAGCTTATCTGCAATCGGTGCTTTGCTGAACAAATAGAGCACAAATAACACGAACAGTGTAAGATAAAGGATAATTCCGCTCCATAAAAGTACAAGAGCAAGAATTTTGTTTGGATTATATAGTATTCCCTCATCGAACAGCATTGTCTGAAACATTTGTCCCCATATATTGGTATAATTCAGATATTCTTCTTTAGGAACGCTGAAGGTTGTTATTTGTTTAAGTGAGGGTAACAGCATGCGGGAGAAGGTGTTAAGGTTCTCAGGTATTTGCAATTCAGCTGTTTGGGGAATGTAATTCAGCGGAAGATTAAACTTTATATTGTTGCGAATTATCCATGAAAGACCAAGAGGAACAGAAGTAATACCGAAGACGAAAAACTTCTTTAACAGAGCTACTCTTTCGTGTTTTTTTGTAATAAATCCATAGATAAATATAGAACCGATAGCGGGAGCAATTAATATGGCAGAAGTTTTAGTCAGAATTCCCAAAACGAGGAAAGACATAATCAGCATTGTATTCTTCCACGAAGAGTTCTTAATCCATTTAGCTGTATAAAGCAGAGCAAGAAGACAAAAAAGAGTCATAAGACAATCATTGTTTACTATAACTCCTAAAATAATAAAAATCGGATTGAACGAGCAAAGAGCAACGGCAATTAGTCTGGGATATGATGTCAGACCTATTTCATCAATCATTTTTTTTGAAACTAAAAGACTGAGACAAGAGAAAAGACTGTTCATTTGTTGAATGCATTCATATGCAATTACATCCGATAAGCCGATATTGTTAATTAAACTTTTTACGATAGCGGAAATAACATAAAACACCGGAGGATGGTAATACTGACATACAATGCTATCCGGATAAAATAATTCAATAGTCGGCAAGGTTTTGTATTTTGACAGGAAGTTAATATATCCCAAATGTCCGATATCATAAATTTTTAATGGGGAATAATCTATGAAACCTGAATCATGCGCAGTTACACAAAATATAACCTTGAGAGCAAAAAAAATCCTGATAATTATGCCGGCAGTAAAAACATACAGTACGTACTTATCAGTACGATCATTGTGCATTTTCTTCAATTTTGGTTTTGCTTCTGCTTCCATCACGTGATATACTCAGCTTTCGTTAGGGTAGACTAATCTTGAATCGGTATCAAAGGCTTTAGATATAATTCTGAACATTTTAACAATACTTTCTCCTTCAGGAGTGATACTGTATGTACCGTCATTGTTATCGACAATTGTACCTGTCTCAATTTGTTCCTTAAATCTCTTATCAAAAGCGCCATACTGATTTACATACTTATCTGTAAATACAACTCCGATATCGTCTTGAGTAAAGGTTTTATCAGAATTTTCTTCCATATAACTTAACATGAATACGGAAACCGATCGTTCTACAGTAACGGGAATAAGAACAAAAAGTACAGTGTTAACACAACAGAAGATGATAAACATCATAATAATGTCCTTAATGTCGATGAATTTCCAAAAGTGTCGTTCAACTGCCATAGCGACAGCAGATAATATTCCGGTGGCTACAATAAAAAACATTCCTCTGTACATCAGCACTTCCATGCCGGACAAAATTGGTGTATGGAAAAGTAAAACAAAAAACAAACTGCAAACAATGAAGTTTACAAAGTAAACCAAAATCAAAGCTAACACATTTTTTACGTTTGACATAGAAGAATACATCCTCATCATTATAGTAGATAATTAAAAATATCAAAGAGGATTATAGCATAAAAGGGGATTGAAAAAAACTGAGAAGTTGAATATGAATCCTGAATTGTCGTTACTTGAGATAGCTCAGTAAGGTTGTCTTTATTATTTATAAAGGTAAAAAGCCTGCAACCAGTGACACAAGGACAGAGAAGACAGCAACAATCAGAAGGCTTTTGTTTTTATATGCCAGGATGCAGGCAACTGCGAATGCAGCAATGCCGCTTACTATTCCTGCTTCTGAAGTAAAGATTGCCGGAACAGTCATGCTGGTAAGTACAGCGTATGGAATATAATCAAAAAAGTTCTGAAGTTTTTTGTTGCGAATTTTCTGCCTGAATAAGCAGAAAGGTACAGAACGTATCAGATAAGTGGTAAGAGCCATAACAAGAAGGTAAATCCAGAATTTATTGCCCATTTTATATCTCCTTGTTACTCGACAATTGGGTAGCTTCAGTTGCAGATTTTGTATCATCCGGCAATATAAATGCACCGATAAAAGCGGCAATTACAGCACTGATTACAGTAGCGAAGTTGCCGGAAATAAACGAGAAGATACTTACGTATCTCAGTATAAGAGAGAGAATAACAGACATCATTACAACAATAAGTATTCTCTTTGATTTGCGTGTTACAGGAAGTACTATTGCAATAAACATTCCGTATATGCCGATAGATAATGAGGTTGTCAGACGTTCCGGAAGAATGCTTCCGAGAACTGCACCTAATAAAGTACCTAAAGTCCATCCCCAAAACGGAAGAAATATTAATCCCGACAGATAATGTTTTCCTATATCATGATCGGCAGCCATTGATACACCGAATATCTCATCAGTGATACCAAAGCCCAATAATGCACGATTGAACAATGTCATGGAGGAATCGGTTTTCTGTGAAAGTGAAACAGACATAAGGCTGTAACGGATATTTATTACCAGTTGACTGATAATCATCTCCATAAGACTTCCCGAAGCTCCCATAATACCGACTCCGGCTACCTGTCCGGCAGAGGTGAGATTACAAACAGAAACCAAAACTGCCTGCCACCAATTCAGACCGCAGGATACAGCCAAAATACCAAAAGAAAAAGAAACAGATAAATAGCCGAGTGCTATTGCAACACCGTCTTTAACACCTCTTGCCCAAGTGTTACCGGAAACTGAATTATTTGCCATATTTATCGCAAATTTCCTCGAAAGAAAGATATAAATCAAGTGAATCCGGTCTGTCAACAGGATTTACTGCCTGATTCTCGTCATCAATAGAATAAATAATATCGTCGACTATAATGTATTTTTCTGTCAATGATATAGAAGAGTCTTCACCTTGAGAATAGCGTACAATAAAGATGCGACTTGGATTAATTCTGTAATATTCATCTCTTACAATCTCTGTTTCTCTGTCAACCTCCAAAGTAAGACTTGCATAAGCAGAATCTTTGGATTCGACATAAGTAGAAGTACATGAATTACCTGCAGGTGTGGAGCCCTCAGAAGAAATAATATCAACAGTTTCAGAACTGGAATTGAGTATGAAATCAGAATATTCTTTCAGGTAATCATTAGTATCTTGTGTTATTTCTTCATAAAGCGGTTTCTCTTCTGCTTTGGCAGTATCAGCGTTTTCTACGCAACCGGTAAATAAAACGGTGGAACACATAACTGTTATGAAGCACAAAAATATTTTTTTTAAAACACTGCGATTACTCATCTGAATACCTCTGACATTAAAAATCTCTTAGAGATTATAGCACAGCCTTATGATTTGTGCAGAAAAAATGCGGAAATGTTTGAGTTATTTAAACGAATTATTCATCTTCAGGTAATATCTGAGCTTTTCCCAGATACTCTTCAAGTGAAATATCGTTATCAAACAAATAAGTTGCAACCTCAACACCGACATAGCGATAGTGCCAGGCTTCAATTCCATATCCGGTTGAATCCGTATATTGTGACTGATATCTCAATATATAACCATATTCGAAGCAATGTTCGTTAATCCATTTTCCACAGTCAGTTTCAGCAAAATCATCACTTATATTTGTCCAATATGATGTAGTAATATCGATGGCAAGTCCGAGTTGATGCTCCGACCGATTTGGGAGAGCATTCTTCTGACACGCAAAAGCATACCCGTTTTTATTGGCAGAACGATTAAAAAGATATTCCTGCGTTCCGGGTGTGCGCCAACCGGAAACCAAAAGCGGTCCTTCGCCAATGGCCTCAACACAATCATCATACATCATTACCCAAGCATCGTTGGCTTCAGCACGAAGTTGCTGATCGTACGAATGAGGCGCGGTAACAAGATCATCAGGTACCCATCCGTCCGGAATGGCATTATATTTGTTTACTACTGCGAGAATATCATCAGGATTCTGTATTACTTCGGCACGAACAGACTTTGGATCGACAAAACCGTTGTACCACACTGTATCGTACTCCGGTTCTATAAATTCGGGTACAGGTGTAGGTGAAGGCGTAACTGTCGGCGTCGGAATCGGAGTAGGCGTCGATGTCGGAAGCTGAGTCGTGGATGAAACAGTTTCTGAACATAAAGAATCTGAGGACACAGCCGCAGCATTTGTAAATGCCGTTGCTTCAGTATCAACGACACTTTTGTCAGCTTTACAACCGCATACTGTTGACATAAGTAAAATCAAGGTAAATGCAATTGTCTTCTTTGATACATTAAGCATCCTTATACTTCTCTACGGTTGAATAATAATTTTCCACTGTTCCGATATCTATACAAGAACCCTCTGCTTTGTAAGCATAAATCGGCATTCTCTTGTATAACCAAGAAGGGAAATTCCCCGGTGCATCAGGTGAATTGCCTTCTGCAAGATATTCATCAATTAACGGAAGAATATCCTTCCCATAAAAATAGGTGGCATAAATTCCCCAATTACTCTTAGGTTCCTGTGGTTTCTCAACCATATCAAGGATTTGACCGTTATCGTCTATTAATGCAACTGCGAGCTTTTGAAGCTGATGCTTCTCCGGAACATTGATAGCTACAAGAGTAGGTGCACTTTTCTCCTTGAAAAATGCATACATATCATTAATATCATATGTAAAAATATTATCTCCGGCTAAAATGACTACATCATCATGTATATTCAACGAGTCGATAACAAATTTGATATCACCGATAGCTCCGCGTTTATTATCGTCACTGTCAGTACCGTCATTCAAAACAGTAATCGTTGCCTTATCAGATCTGTCAAGTGAATCCGCCCATGCTTGGAATTGTGAAGCAAAGCGAGCGTTGGTAACAAGAATGATTTCATCAATATCTTTAACAGAATCGATTGAATCCAAGATGTAATCTATAATTAATCTTCTGCCGAGAGGGAGAAGTGACTTTGGCTTATCTTTTGTGAGAGGATATAATCTAGTGGCATATCCGGCCGCTAAGAGAATTGCTTTCATTAACTATCTATTCCTTTCGAAAAGTATTTTTTTCTTAACATTTAAATTATACACTATTTGTTCTTAAATTGTTATAATGTATTCGGTGTATGATAATGAATAATACAGAGGTGATATATAAATGGAAATATGTGCAGTAGTAATGGCAGCCGGTGAAGGAACAAGAATGAAGTCAAAGCATTCCAAAGTAGTTCAGATGGTTGCAGGTAAACCAATCGTAAAGTGGGTAGCAGATGCTCTGGCTGACGCTAATTGTGAAGAACAGGTTTACATTGTCGGCGATAAACAGGACGAGATCAGAAAGATTCTCGGAGAAGAAGTTGCTTATGTTTTTCAGGAACAGAGATTGGGAACCGGTCATGCTGTAATGCAGGCAGCACCGTTTCTTGAGGGAAGAAACGGATACACGGTGGTATTACCGGGCGATTCTCCGATGATTACAGCTGATACAATTAATTCTTCCGTTAAGATGATGGAGGAAGGCGATTATGCTGCTGTAGTAATTACTTCGATTGCAGAAGATGCAACCGGATACGGAAGAATAGTAAGAGACAGCGAAGGAAATGTAGTAAAGATTGTTGAGCACAGGGACGCAAATGAGGAAGAGCTTAAGATAAAAGAAGTCAACTCTTCTATGTATGTGTTTAAGACAGCTCTTTTGTTGTCTGCTTTAGGCAGATTGGGTTCGCAGAATGCTCAGAAGGAGTATTATTTGACAGATACAATCGGTATTCTTATCGGTGACGGTCTTAATGTAGGTGCTAATATAGTAAGCTTTGACGATACACGAGGGGTAAATGATCGTTATCAGTTGATGCAGGCTGCTCGTATTATCAACAAAAGAATTCTCCATAAACACATGGCTAACGGCGTACAAATCATGGATGAGGATACAATTTGGATTAATGAGGGTGTAAAAATCGGACGCGATACACTGATTTTGCCGGGATGTACAATTACCGGTGAGTCTCAGATAGGCGAAGATTGTATTATCGGTGAGAATACCCGTATTGATAATTCGTTTATCGGAAACAGTACAGAGATTGATAACTCAATTGTTACTGACAGCAGTATCGGAGAAGAATGTCGTATAGGACCTTTTACACATATAAGACCTCTCTCGATAATAAGAGATCATGTTACTCTTGGTGCATACGTTGAGGTAAAGAGCTCAACAATAGATGAGTATACCCGTGCAAGACATCTTACCTATATCGGAGATTCAACGATAGGTAAAAATGTCAATTTCGGTTGCGGAACAGTAACCTGTAACTATGACGGACAGGAAGAGAAGATTGGTTGTGTTATTGAAGATAATGTCTTTATCGGAGGTAACTCAAATATTTTGTCCTCTGTTGTTTTGGGTAAAGATTCTTATATTGCTGCAGGTTCAACAATAACTTCTGATGTACCGCCGTTGGGACTCGGCATCGGAAGAGCGAGACAGACCAATAAGGAAGATTGGGTCTCTACGCGTAACAGAATCCGCGGAGCTAAGTATATTGAGCTTGACAGAATGAGATATGAGGTCTGATTCTCAGTTTATAATCATTAATCACATTTTCGAGAAGGAGAAATAACTTGTTCGGTAAGGATAAGGAGATTTGGCTTGTTGCAGGACTTGGAAATCCGGGCGATAAGTATGCTTATAATTGGCATAATTGCGGTTTTTTGGCGCTTGAGTTGTTGGCAGATAAAACCGGGATAAAATTGGATAAGTCAAAGCATAAGGGACTCTTTGGAAAGGGAACCATAGCTTCCAAGGAGGTTATGCTTGTTAAGCCGCAGACATTTATGAACAATTCCGGTGAATGTATTGCAGAGATGGCAAATTACTATAAAATTGATCCTTCACATATTATAGTAATTTACGATGATATCGATATTGCACTCGGCAAAATCAGAGTCAGAGCAAAAGGCTCGGCCGGTACGCATAACGGAATGCGCTCGATTATTAAGCTTTTGGGTACGGAGGAGTTTCCGAGAATAAGAATCGGATACGGACCTGTTCCGGAACACAGAGAACTTATAGATTACGTTTTGGCTGATATCCCGAAGGAACAGCGTCCTATTATGGCGGAGGCTTTTACTGAGGCAGTTGACCAGGCAATAAAATGGATAGAGGAGCACTGATATTCATTTATGACTCTTAATGAAGAGCAGAAGGAATACGGAATAGAAGACCTTCTCGGTTTAATTAACCGAGACAGTGTTTTGTTGCAAAATTTTGATGAAGCCGAACAGGCAAGGCAACATTTAAATCTTACCGGAATGTGCGATCAACAAAAGGCTTATATGGCAGCCGCATTGGCTTTGCGTAAGGGTAAGAAACCGACAGTGGTTGTAGCTGATGCAGGAAGAGCCAGAGCCTTTAAGAGTAATATCAGTGCCTTTATAGACGGTGATGTAATAACACTTTATCCTGAAGATATTGATTATATTAATGCAGTGGCAAGGTCTCATGAACTTGAGATCGGACGAACGGCAGTGCTTACGCGCATACTGACGGGAGATTATGATGCGCTGATTATTTGTGCCGGAGCTCTTTTGAATATATATGAGGAGCCGACAAGATTCAGAGAGAGATTTATCAGAGTAAATTTCGGCGGAACGATTAATCCGGGCAGTGTTGTAAAGGAATTGGTTTCTCTTGGCTATGAGCGTTGTGCAACAGTTAAGGAACGCGGAGAATTTTCTTTAAGGGGCGATGTGCTCGATGTATTTCCTCCGGAGTCTGATTATCCTGTAAGAATTACCTTGTTTGATGATTCTGTTGATATGATTAAAACCTTTGATGTCGGAACACAGCGTTCTAATCAAATGCTTCAGGAGATAGTAATAGGCCCTGCAAGACAATATATTCTTAATGAGACAGAACGTTTCAGACTCGCGGGAAAGATAAACTCTGCCGCTAAGGCAAATGCAGAAGAAATAAGAAGAGATTCCAAGGCGAAGATAGCAGACCTTTTGCTCAGAACTGCCGCAAACGATTCCGAGATGGCGGAGACGGGAAATAAGATGCTGTCACTGAATAAGTATTCTGCTGTGCTGTGGGAAAAGAAATCGTCTGTTCTTGAATATATTGATATAACAAAAAATGTGGTGTTCCTTGACGAGTTTGCAGAGATAAAAGCAAGAATGGACGCTTATTTTGCAGATCACTATTCAAGAACACAGCATGCTTATGAGACAGGCGGAATATCAAAGATTGCATTTGATTCAATATACAAAACTCCTGATGCAATGAAAGCTATAGATGCTTTAAGAAACGTTATTGCCATGGCAATGCTTCCGTCCTTCAGTAACGGCTTGCCGGGCGGTATTAAAGCGGAGGCTTTTGGTTCGGCTACCGACAGCTATAAAGGTAACGCAGAGAAATTTGCTTCTGATGTGAAGGCACTTCCGGAGGACGGTTGTTGTGTTTTGATGTCTGCAGGAGGCAAACGAACTGAGAAATTAAAAGAGCAGTTGTCAGAACTCGGGATATTAAACGATAAAAGATTTCACAATATTAAAGTGAATCTTAACAGCGGATTTGTTTATCGTAATATAGGTCTTATGGTTGTCGGTTCAAATGATGTTTTCGGAACCGATTCGGTAAATCGTGTTAAGAAGAAGAATCTCAGTAAAGAAGAACAAGCCGAGCGCAATAATGCACGTGCACTTCAACTGTTTGCTGATATCAAACCGGGAGATTATGTTGTACATGATGTTCACGGTATAGGAAGATATGTGGGCTTCGAGAAGGGACTGTCTGTAGGTGACACGATAAAGGATTACTTTAAAATAGAGTATGCGGATAATTCGTTTATTCATGTTCCTACTGATAATCCGAATTCAATTCAAAAATATGTAGGACCTAACAGTACTCAGCCAAGACTCTCTAAACTTAACAGTAAGGAGTGGGAAAATAAAGTTAATAAGGCAAAAGCTTCAATTAAGGTTTTGGCTTTTGATTTGATAAAGCTTTATGCCTTGAGACGCGCATGTAAGGGCTACAGTTGTGGACCTGATGATGTGATGACAAAAGAATTTGAAGAAAGTTTTCCGCATATCGAGACCGAGGACCAGGTTTTGGCTATAAGAGACATCAAAAATGATATGGAAAGTATTCTTCCGATGGACAGGCTTCTTTGCGGAGACGTAGGCTTCGGAAAGACTGAGGTCGCCTTCAGAGCTATAGTAAAGTGTGTCGAGAACGGTAAGCAGGCGTTTATGATAGCTCCGACCACACTGCTTGCTCAACAGCATTATGATAACTTTATAGTACGTTCGAGAGGTTTGGGAATAAATGTAGCACTGTTATCAAGATTTACTCCGACTGACAGAATTAAAGGTTATTTGGAAGGCATAAAGAGCGGCAGGATAGATGTTGTTATCGGTACGCATCGTATTTTATCGAAGGATGTCGATCCGGTTAATCTGGGACTTCTTGTTGTGGATGAGGAACAGCGTTTCGGTGTTAATCACAAAGAAACCATTAAGAATTTTAAGAATACAATAGATGTTCTTACATTAACAGCAACACCGATTCCCCGTACATTAAATATGTCGCTAAGCGGAATACGTGATATTTCCGTTCTTCAGGAACCGCCTATGAACAGACGTCCGGTTCAGACATATGTTATTCCGTATGATGAGGAGACAATAGTTCAGGCTGTTTTGCGTGAGGTCTCACGTAACGGACAGGTGTTCTATTTGCATAACAAAACATTTGATATAGATTTGGTAGCTGATAATCTCTCAAAGCTTATGCCGGGTGTACGTATTACCTATGCACACGGTAAAATGACAGAGACACAGCTTGAGAATATTGTTAATGCCTTTATTCTCGGTGATTTTGATGTGCTTGTTTGTACGACGATTATTGAGTCCGGTGTTGATATGCCGAATGTAAATACAATGATAATCGAGGATTCCGACCGCTTCGGGTTGGCACAGCTTTATCAGATACGCGGTCGTGTCGGAAGATCGGATAAACAGGCTTATGCATACATTACGTATGATAATGATCCTAATAAGGTTTTAAATGAGGACGCAAGAAAACGTCTTCTGGCTATTCGTGATTTTACCGAACTGGGTTCGGGAATTAAGATTGCTATGGCTGATTTGGAGGTGCGAGGTGCCGGGGATTTACTGGGTGCTGAGCAACATGGTCATATGAATGTAATAGGTTACGAGCTTTATTGCCGCATTCTTGATGAGGAGGTGCGTCGTCTTCGTGCCGAGTCTGATATTAAGGCAGTTGCGCAAAATGACGGAAAGAGTATTATTACTGCCGGTGATGTTGAGTCTGCTTCAGATATGAGTGATGAAGAGAAGATTAATGTGCTTAATGCGCTTATGCCTGTTAATACTACTGTCAGAATAGATTGCGACTCTTATATCCCAGTTGATTATATTGAGAGCGATGAGGAAAGAATAAATGCTTATCGTAAAATTGCTTTAATCAGTACACTTGCTGTCTATGATGATTTTATCGACGAGTTGCTCGACCGCTACGGTGAACCGCCGCAACAGATGTATTTGCTTGCAGGTGTATCACTTATTCGTTCACTCGGCGCGAAGGCTCAGGTTGAGAAAATTTCTTTTGAAGGAAAGAAGGTTTATCTGTATTTTGCGAAGAATCGTAAGATTAATATGCTTGCTGTTGCCAATTTGTCATGTGATGCGAAGTTTGCACCTCTTATAAAAATAGATGCTTCTTCAGAGGCTCATATAAAATATTCTGCTCAGTCAGGAAATAAAGCTGACCAGATAAAAGAGATAATTGAGCTTCTTTCTGTTATGCTCCGAAAAGAAGAATAAATCGACTGTAAGATTAATATGTGATATACTTCAATGCGGTTATGCCTCAATAGTCTAATGGATAGAATGGCGGTTTCCGGTATCGCAGATACGGGTTCGATTCCTGTTTGAGGCGCCAGGCGTTCATGTTCCATTGTGCTGCTGCAAACAGGTCCTCGAGTGCTACGCACTCTGCGGAACTTGCAGCACAATGGAACATTCACTTATAGGCGCTTCGCTTGTGCGGAGTGTTCAGAACAAGAGGGTATTCACTTGTCAAAATTTGCCTGAACATGGCTCGGATTTAGTGATTTTTGCAGAAGATAGCAACGAACCCCCACCAAATGACACAATTTGATGGGTAAGTGATATTTATCTCATCTGGTGTAAGGGTAAATAGAACAATATCCTGACAGAACATCTTTTGTTTAGGAATAAGTTTATTTCTGATAGGGAACGGAAAACCCCTGTATTTTTTGTAAGAGATATTATTTTTTTGCTGTTCATTCATTCGTTCGGACCAATCATTACTTTCGGAAAGATTGTTGGTGGAATTAATGACCAAAAAAGAAAATATAAAACAGAAAAACAATATAAGGAGGTCAGTATGCATAACTTAATAGCACATGCACTGGTAATGAACGAGAAGGATCAGGTTTTGATCATTCGAAGAACAAAAATCAAGAGAGGAAAGGTCAATTTTGAGGGAGAGAAATGGGATATTCCCGGAGGTACAGTAGAAGAATTGGAACTTCCTTCTTATGCAGCAGAAAGAGAAGCAAAGGAAGAAGTTAATCTTGATGTTAAGGTCGAGAGAATCCTTTATGAAAAATCCAATCTTGATGTAAAGAAAAATCAGATCTTTACGACACTTATCTATTCATGCAGGATCGTTGGAGACAACAATGAGATTGTTCTCGATCTTGAGGAACACGATGATTATAAGTGGGTATTCAAGGATGAGATCCTCGCAATGAGCGATGATGACCTTGTTTCATACATGAGAGAGTTAATTGAACTTCTCTAAAAATACAATATAGAAAGTGAAGGAAATACAATGAGAACAGAGAATGAGTTGATATTAATAACTTCTGCATAGATCAAAAGTGAAGAAGAAAAAACAGGATCGAGGAACTTCTTAAGGAACCGACAGATTGGGGATATGTTATTGGACAGCTTATCCACCACAGAATGACAGGATATTTTGTTAAGGGTCTTCCGGAAGAATGCAACAGGTTCCTTTTTAAGGAGGTTAAGAAACAACTTGATCTCATAGTTAAATTGAATAAGGTCATGACACGTGAGACTATGGATTTCATGCAGAACATATTTGACAAATTTGAAAAGGAAAATGTCAGATATGCAGGATTAGAAGTTGAGGAGGTATAAATGAATCATTTGGGTACAGTAGTATTGGAAACTAC
>JAKSRF010000041.1 GCA_024403755.1 Clostridia bacterium | reverse complement strand
CGATTTGAAGGTGCTTTACATACACTTTTGCTGTTTTGAGACAGCCCCCTATGTAAACTAATATTTAAATGCTGTTAATTGTTATACATCAACTTCATTACACACTCAGCAAATCTTGCACCGAGTTCAGCCTTGCGCTGCGGATGTAATTCCTGACGTTCTCCCAGGTCCTTACCTACAGCCGTCATACACTTACTTATCATCTCCGGAGCCTTAAGCTGATATTCCTGAATTAAATCCCAATTTGAATCAGGACCGTTGATTGGATCAATATAATCAGGCATCTGTACCAAAACCACCGGGAATTCAAAGCCGACAAGCCGGCGCCAGCTGTTAATCATATCCTTAAATTCTTCGTCGTAATGTGCAGGATGTTCTGCATTAGTCTCACCCTGATACCACCACATGCCTTTGAATTTTAAGTCTTTCAGAGGTACCAACTGTGAATAATATAGTGCAGTCGGTATAGTTTGTCCCATCATTGACGGAGTTAAATTTCTTTGGGCTTTTGTTTCTCTGAACAATTCCCATTCTCCTTCAAGATTAATTCTTTGAATTCCGTTTTCGATATAGAAAGAATGCTCCGGAACTACTCCTCCCATATTTCCTTCAGCCAGAAGTCTGATTGCTATGAGATTCTCGCCCTCACGGAGAACTGATGCCGGGAAGCTGTATTTGCGCGGCGGATAACGATATTCCGTATTTCCTACGAAAACTCCGTTTATATAGGTTCTGTCCACGTCTATTATATTACTTAAATAAATAAACGCATCTTCGCCTTCTATTTTGTCAAAAAATACTTTCTTATACAGCCAGAAACAACCTTGTACATCCTTAATCATGCCCGGCTGATTTACCGTTGTGCTTCCTTTCGGTACAACAGCACTCAATACGGCATCCTTACCGGTCTCGAATTCTCTTCGCCACTCAGCATTGCTCTGTCCGGCCTTCTCAAGATACTCCTGAACAGAATTATCCTCCTGAAACTTCGCTATTGTCTCGTCAAAGTTTCCATACTTCTTAAGATCCTTCTCGTTCATGTAGGTCTCAACGTTGGCACCGCCCTGTGCTAAAAGGATGAGTCCTATCGGTACATTAATACTGCTTTGCACTATTTGCGAGGTATAGAAACCCAGTGCACTCATTTCCATAATCTGCTCAGGCTCAGCTGTTGTCCACGGCAAATCCGGAAGAGCGGCAAGCTTGTCCGGTGCAAGTCTGTACTGCGGAGTAACTCTGTACTGTCGTATATAAGGATAGTTTGCTTTATCTATCTCTTTCTTACTTATGTCAAGAGTTCTGCTTACAGGAAGCTCCATATTTGACTGTCCTGCAAGTACAAACACATCTCCGAAGCATACATCTTCCAGCTTAACATAACCGCCTTGAGATCTGATCTCGATTGTAAACCCTGTACCTGCTTCATGTCTCGGAAGCTTTATTATAAATCTGTCACCGTCAATCGTTGCTTTATATTCAGAATTCTCGAAAATGGCAACTATATCAACATCCCCGTTACTCAATCCCCACAAACAGTTCTCGGTATCACGCTGAAGAACCATTTTATCTCCGAAAATACCGTCAAGTTTAAATATACTCATTTGATTATTGCTCCGTTCTCTGATAAATTAGTGTTGCTATTTATGATAACATACTATATGCTTACTTTATACTAGTATTCTAGTTTATCAATAGCCTTTCATTTATATTATACAGCGAGGATTATTGTATGAGTTCAAAATCTGGTAATTTTTTGGGAAGTCGCTTTTATGAGATTATGGAGAAACTCGGTGATGTTGTAATTCTTTCCCTGCTCTGGACCCTTTGCTCAATTCCTGTTGTAACCATGGGTGCATCTTCTTCTGCACTTTATTATGCTATTCATAAATGCCTTGCCGGTGAATCAACTCATCCTTCTAAGGATTTCTTTTATTCCTTTAAATCTAATCTTAAGCAAGCAACCGTTTTAACCGTTGTCAGTCTTTTATACTCCGCGGTTGCTTTTTTTAATACCTACGTTGCTTATAACGGTTGGGGGGATATAAAGCTTCCGGACTGGTATTTCCCTGTTTCTTTTCTTTTGTTTGTACCTATTCTGTTTATTGCACCATTCCTGTTTCCTTATGTAGCAAGGTTTTCGGACAGCACTTCTAAAGTATTGAAGAATTCTTTTATTTTCGGATCGATTCATGTAATTAATTCAATAGAGATTATTCTTATGATGGCTGCTTCCGTTGCCGCTTTCGTTGTTTTTCCGCCGTGTCTTCTCTTCATTCCTTATATTGTTTGCAGAGTAACACATTTTATGACAGAAAAAGCCTTCGCAACTGTACTTATGCTCATGGATAAACGTGAGCATCCGGAGAAGTATCCTGAACCGAATAAGGATGACTCTGAGAACGCTGACAATGAAGAAGACAACGAAGAAGTTGATGAAGATGATGAGGATGAGGACGAAGAAGACGAGGAAATGCCTGATGCTTCTTCCTACTCTGAGTATTATGACGATGACAAGGACGAAGAAGAGGACGACTGATTTATGACGCCTGTTACACTGAATATTATTCAAATTTTATGCGGAATAGCCGCTGCTGTTTGCATCTTTATCGGTATTCGTAAACCTATAAAGCAGCTTAACGGTGAGAATCGAAGTCAGGAAATATCCAAAGATATCATCTTTAATTCCACGAAGATGGTTATCATAGGACTATTGCTTTTCACTGTAACTAAAGGTATAACTAATTACGTTGCCGCAAACGAAGAAGAGAGAATATTTTTCCCTTGTTATACAGCCGCATTGGTAAGCACTATCAGAAACTTTGGTTTTCTTGTTACTATTCCTTTTATTTTGGACTATATCAGAGCTTCTAATAATAAGAAGCCAAAAAACGACAAGTAAACCCTTACTTTGGTTAATATACACAAATATATCAATGCTTTTTGCGGACTTTCACAATTGACACTTTGAATAGTAGTCTAGTATACTAGTTATGCTAGTATAAATGTTGAACAGGTTGGTAGTTTCAATATGAAGATGATTTTTAGATGGTTTCCACACGGTGACGATACCGTAACGTTGAATCAAATCAGACAAATTCCGGGAATGACCGGCGTTTGCACTACTTTACCGCATATTCCTGTCGGTGAAGTATGGACAAAAGAAGAAATATTGAGTGTAAAGAACGAGATTAATTCCTTTGACCTTGAGATGGAAGTCATCGAAAGCGTCAACATTCACGAGGATATAAAAAAGGGATTCGACACTCGTGATATGTATATAGAGAAATACATTCAGACTATGAAGAATTTATCCGAGGCAGGAGTTAAATGCATTTGCTATAATTTCATGCCGGTAATGGATTGGTTCAGAAGCAATCTAGCGTTGGATCTTCCGGACGGCAGTAATGCTATGTCCTATTCACATAACTATGCAAGTTCTCTTTCTCTCGAGTCTATAACTAAATCTATTGTAGATAATTCAAACAATTTCTCAATGCCGGGTTGGGAACCGGAAAGATTTCACGAGATGGCTGACAGCATCAAGTTCTATGAGACAATGTCAATAGAAGATTACTTTAAGAATATTAAGTATTTTCTCGATGCCATTATGCCTTACGCCGAGGAGTATGATATCAACTTTGCGGTTCATCCTGATGATCCGCCGTGGCCGTTATTCAACCTTCCTAAGGTTGTAAATAATGCCGATTCAATAAGAAAGTATTTAAATCTTAATACCAGTAAACGTAACGGTTTGACTCTTTGTACAGGAAGTTTGGGTGCTAATCCTGATAATGATGTTCCTGCTATGGCAAAGGAGTTTTCTTCAATGGGCAAGGTACATTTTGCTCATATACGTAATGTTAAGTTTACCGGTGATAAGGACTTCCATGAGAGTGCACATCTCTCAGATTGCGGAAGCTTGGATATGTTCGCTATTGTTAAAGCTCTTTATGATAATGGCTTTGACGGTTATATAAGACCTGATCACGGACGAATGATTTGGGGAGAGACAGGACGACCGGGATACGGCTTATATGACAGAGCTCTTGGCTCGAATTATATTCTTGGCCTTTGGGAAGCGATAAAGAGGTTGTCCTAGTTCAATTTATTTACCTCATCTTGAAAACTGTTCCGGGCAGCACATCTTCCTAATCCCGCTAATACACTTGCTGCCCGGTTTCAGGATATATTAAGGAGATATTTATGCAGTTATCACTTAACGGTTTAAAGGAAAAAGATTTTTGGGAGAGCAGCAATATTAAGCTGCCTCTTTTTGATATTGAAGAATTACGTAAAAACACCTTCGATAATCCTACCTGGCTTCATTTCGGCGGTGGTAACATCTGTCGCGGATTTATTAATCGTGATGTTCAATCACTTATAAATCAGGGACTTATGGATACCGGAATTGTAATAGCCGACACTTTCGACAAGGAAATAATTGAGCAGATATATAAACCATATGACGAACTGACTCTTATGGTGGATCTCAACAGCAACGGCAATATCGGAATGGAAGTCATAGGAAGCGTAACCGAATCTTTGATTGCCATGAAGGAATGTCGCGAGGATATGAAGCGACTGACCAAAATATTTACTTCTCCTTCCCTTCAGATTGTAAGCTTCACAATTACCGAGAAGGGCTATACTCTTTACAATATGAACGGCGATTTGCTTCCGATTGTTGAAGCTGATATTAAAAACGGCCCGTCAAATGTCTCTCACGCTATGAGCATAGTGACAAGCCTTGTATATGAGAGATATAAAGCTACATCTACGCCGCTTGCGCTTGTGAGCATGGATAATTGCAGCCATAACGGTGAGAAATTGAGAACAAGCATTATGACAATCGCAAAGAAATGGCTTGATTCAGATTTTGTTGATTATGGTTTTATTGATTATCTTAACACAAAGGTCTCATTCCCTTGGAGCATGATAGATAAGATTACGCCGCGCCCTGACACTTCGGTTGCCGATAAATTGATTTCTCTGGGTCTTGAAAATATCGCTCCTATTACTACCTCAAAGGGTACATATATTGCGCCGTTTGTTAATGCGGAGGTACCTCAATATCTGGTTATCGAAGACGATTTCCCTAACGGTCGTCCGGATCTTACCAAGTGCGGTATTCTTCTTACCGACAGAGATACAGTTAACAAGTGCGAAAAAATGAAAGTTACTACTTGCCTTAATCCTCTGCATACCTGTCTGGCCGTATTCGGCTGTCTTCTCGGATACACCCTTATTTGCGAAGAGATGAAGGACAATGATCTTGTAAATATCATTACGAAAATGGGTTATAAGGAAGGGCTTCCTGTGGTTACCGATCCGGGAATTCTTAATCCGAAGGCCTTTATCGATGAGGTCATCTTCGAACGACTTCCTAATCCATTTATGCCGGATGCACCGCAGCGAATTGCAACAGATACCAGTCTTAAGATGCCTATACGTTTCGGAGAGACAATTAAGTCATATATAAATTCCGATACACTTAAGGTTACGGATCTCACATATATTCCACTTACTATAGCAGGTTGGTTCAGATACCTGCTCGGTATAGATGATAACGGAGAGGAAATGCCTATAAGTTCGGATCCTATGCTTGAAGATTTGAAGAAAGGTCTCAGCGTTATTAGGTATGGCAATATGACCGTCAGACACGGTTGTCTTAACAGTTTGCTGTCGAATGAATCCATTTTCGGAGCAGATTTGACTCAATGCGGTCTTTCGGACAAAATTGAACTTATGCTGTCTTCTATGCTTGAAGGAAAAGGCGCAGTTCGTGATACAATTCACAGATATGCAGAATTGTAATTGCAAATTTATGCACATATATGCTAATCTACTAGTTGATTATATACTGATAGAGGGAAAAATATGATAATTACGCCTAAAAGAGATTATGAACCAAACAGAGAATATGCATTCAGAACTGTTAGAGATAATATTATTAACCTTGAGATAAAGCCGGGAAGTCTTATCGGTGAGCAGGAAATCGCAAGCAAGCTTAATTTGTCAAGAACACCTGTTCATGAGGCTTTTCTCGAATTATCAAAATCCAAAATCGTTGATATCCTCCCGCAGAAGGGTTGCCGTGTATCAATGATTGATCGCGATCTTATAGAGGAAGCAAGATTTCTGAGAAGAACAGTTGAATCTGCACTTATTAAAGAGGCTTGTTCTCTTGCTACACCTGAAGATATTAAGGAACTCGAAGATAACTGTAATCTTCAGGAGTTCTATCTTAATACTCAACCTGAGAAGCTTCTCGAGTTGGATGATGAATTTCATAAGATTATTTACAGAATCTGCGGTAAGATGCAGTGTTCTTATATGGTAAGCCTTATGAGTCTTCATTTTGACAGAGTTCGTAACCTCAGTCTACATGCCGTTAAGGATTTGAAGATTGTCGCAGATCATAAGGCTATTGCCGTTGCAATTAAGAATAATGACCCTGAAGCTGCTGTTGCCGCTTTCTCAAAGCATATGGGAAGATTTGATTTAGATTGGGACATTATTTCAAAAGAGTACGGCGAATATATCTCATAATATTATTTATAACTATACTCACGAATCAGCCCGTGTCTTACGCTCGGGTTGATTTTTTTACTCTGAGAAAATATGTTATAATGCAACTATGGATTTTATAAGAGATTATTTTACAAATCAAGATATTACCGGTGTATTCAGTGCATTAGGTGTATCGCTTAAGACAACTTTTCTGGTGCTTGTCATTATCTTGGTCATCGGATGTGTTGCTTCTGCTGTTGAGAAAATTACCACTTTTATCATCAGTATCTTTCTCGGTGGTGCATTCGCTTTGGTTTTTTGTAATTATATTACCTTCCCCGGTGTCATTCTTCACGAATTGAGCCATGCATTGGTTGCTTTACTGACCGGTGCCAAGGTCACGGAAATTCACTTTTTTAAGTTGGGCACACCGATAGGATACGTGACTTACCACGAGCGCGGTCCGAGATTCATTCGCGCTCTTCAGAGTTCTCTTACGGCATGTGCACCCGTTGTCTTCGGTTCGGTCGTTGCCTTACTTCTTATTGATGTTTTGACAAAAGGTTCATACAGTGTAGGTGTAACTGTACTTCTTGTTTACCTTATTATTTCTGTTATCGATCACATGACCATGAGTATTCCCGATATCATTTACTTCTTTAAGGGAATATGGGCGCTTGCCGCTTTTATATTGACAATCAGTCTCATTATTTGCCTGAATTGTATTCAGCCATGATAATGCCTGACATTTGATTTATAAAATTAGCCAAGACTTTCTCAAACAACTCAGCATCAAATCTTCTTTTGTTTCCGTTACTTGTAATGAGAAAATCAATCCCCGGTATCATGCCCTCATTAATATATCTGTTTATCGTAACAGAACAACGAGAATCACTCTTTCTCCTGTTTCCGACTCTTCCCGTCTCAAAATGTTCAAGAGGAAAGCATGAATACAGCCAAGGCACGCATATTACAAAATCTGCATATCTGGTAATTCCGTCAACCGTTATTGTCGGTTGATACTTGAACGGTAAATTGTTCTGTTCAAGAACCGAGATAATGACTTTCTGCGCAACCGTCATTCCTAACTTAGTTTTAAAGTCCGTACCATAAGAAGCTTCACCTGTTGGTTTAAGCGCCTCAAAAAACTTGTCTGACCGATACGGATTTCTCTCTTTAATAATATCTATATCCGGAAGAGGAATCTCTTCAGAATAACGTTTTTTCCAAAGCTTTCTTCCCTCTTCATATAACTCACAAGCTTTTTTGTTTTCCTGATATTCAGTAAACAACAACTGCCCCTTAGATGTTGATAAACGATGCTCCGATACTTCTTTGCCGTCGCAAATCTTACGTATTACTTCATAACCGTTGTGATGAATAACTTTATACTTCACATTAAGACACTGATTACCGTAATAATTCAGCCACATAACAAGAGAATCCTTAGACAGCAAATCAAGCATAGAATGCAACATATAAACCTCAAACTCGCAATTTGTTATATTTTTCATCATAACACAAAATACTGCACGAATGCTGTTAGGTAATAAATTATCCTTTACAAATATTGCAATTTTGCCCTTAAAAAGCAACAAATGTAAAAATAATAGCAATAATTATATAGATACCTAATGTCAATAGGAATAGAATAATATCGTAATGAAAAATTATTTGCCCCAAATAATATTTGCCTCATTTGTAAAAAGGAGCCTTAATTCGATTGTCACTTGTCGTAAGGCTCTTTTTAATTGCACAAAATAATTAAAAACAGTTTGAAATTCGACTTTACGATAATTGCGCTTACACTTCAGTATTAATCTCGCAAATCATGTACTCGCCCGGCTGCAAATTGTAATACTCATTTTGATTACCGATATCACGTGTATACAAAAGTTTAGACTCACTTGAATATCTGTAATACTTATTCTTCTCAAAGACAAAATCATCACTTTTCAAATTAAAGCTTATCAGTTCATCGGATGTATTGAATACTATCACATATAATTTATCATCGCTGCAAACAGCACGTGCATATGTTTTCTTAACAAATTCCTCTGCATTAATATTACTCTTATCAAACGGATCGATGTAAATGGTTGTCATTTCTTCTGCCTTATGCGCAAAAGAAAGATTACCGATTACTTCTATAATATTACGTTCCGTCTTTAATATATTCGTATCATCGGTATCCTCAAGCGTAGTCGGAGCATAACGCAATAAATCCAAATCCAACATAATCGCATTATATGATTCTGCTTGATTACACATCACAAATGACAATATCTCAGCCGCACTTATATCTTTACCGTTACTGAAACCGGAAACATCAAGAGAAGAAATAAGTTCTCCGCCGACATTAACTCCGGTTCTGTTGTGTCTTGGTACGGAGTAATTATAGTCCTGATAAAACGAGTCGCATTTCTCAACAAATCCAAGTGCCTGTTCCTGCGTTTCTACGGTCATTTCTGTTGTTGTATCCTTCTCCGGATTCTGCATAAAACTGTAAGAATCCACATATAGCTCATTACAATGAAAATCAGCAGACGACAACACTACACCACCGTCATAATTCATACCGTCCACAAAAACAACACTGTCCTTAATATCGTTATAGAATTCAGACTGCTGTATGGTAGTCATAATAAAGTTTACATAGCCGCTTCTCTGAATATCACTCTCGAAAATTCGGTTCTCATCGTTAATCTCAATAATAACCGTATCAAATTGACGGCTCCATGGCACTGCCGTACCGTTATCAATACGCATACGACCGTATTCCGTCTCTATAGAACTGCAATAGTATTCTATAAGGTTATCCACCATCTCCGAATCTGTCATCGAACCTATAACAAGCCACGGAACAGCATTGCTTGAGTATACAAGTCTCAAACTGTCTTCAAGAGATTCACAACTCGGCATTCCGACATTATTAACTGTTGTACCTGAATTGCAGGTCATAGAATAGAATGCATCTTCACTAAAGCCTGAACAACCGATGCCTAAATTGTTCAATCGTATTATGCTCGGAGCACCTTCTGCCAGCATATCCGAAATCGGATTGATTATCGAAGCCTCCGAATATTTATCAAGGCCTAAATAAGCACCGTCTATATGGAGAGAACCGCTGCCCTCGAAAGCTATATTAAATCTGAGAGTGGCTCCCTCAAATCTGGATTCGGAAAAATCAGTAGTAACAGCAAATATGTAGTCATAATTTTTATATTTAGCACCAACCTTATCAATAGTAAAGCCTTCCTGGAACAATGTCACTTCCTTTGAAGCAATTTCATCATACTTCGTAACGCTTATCCATGCCTGAACAGGCACATCTGACAGCCCTTCCTGTTTAAGATTTAAGTTCATTCTGTAAAAGCCGTCTTTGGCTATGTATTTAACAGGATCAACTCCTATTTTCTGGGACATAATGTTTACTCCATCACCGGTACCCGTAAGAACGGCAGAAGTGTTACCATAGCCTACAGCAGCAGATGGATCTGAACTTAAGAATACATTATCACCGTAAACTTCCCAGGAACTGTCAGTAAAACTTAAATCCAAAGGAGAATCAGTAATATCTATATAACACAAATCACCAGAAAGGACTGTATCCTCACCTATTACGCTATCAACGGATATTCCCATGAAAACAGATGTCTCAAATGTGTTATTTCCGCTTACTATCAGAACCTTTCCGTCAGGCAGACAGAAGAAATCATCTACAAAGCACGAATCGGAATTTAAACTCTGATATTTGTTTTCCAAGGTGTTAACCAAATATGTTCTTCCTTGAAAATCACAAGCCAGAACCTGATGTTCACCTCGAAAAGCATACTTTTTAACGTCAATATTATCATATAAAAGCACATCACTGACTGTAACACTTTCATCTGTACAGTCAGCACACAAAATCTTTCCGTCAAAACCTGCAATATAAAGCACATCGCCGTTCATTTCAACAGCGCTGATATTGCTGACTGCTTCAAATGTCTCCGTTATCATCTTGCTGACATTCTCAAGCTTTGCATAGACTATTCCGTTTTGAGATTTGTAAACTTCACCCTTATCATTTACAAGTACCGAACATTCGTTATCCTCGGCAAAAAAAACAATTTTTCCGTAAGGCTTCTCCAACAGCTCACTTGTACCGCCGCGATAAATAATAATATCTCCGTTACTCATAATCACATTTATGATTCTCTCGGAACAAACCATACCCGACACGTTCGGCACCTCGGCCATTGTATCAAGCTTGTCATAAAAATTCAGTATAATATCCTCATCGGATATTCTGCTGAAATTACGTCCGTCAGTAGAGAAGAAAATATCACCATGCTTTGTAATTGCCGCAATACCGGTCGGCATGGAGCACATATCAACAAAAAACTCATTCTCAAATTCCTGATAACTCGTTATATCCGAAAGCAAATCACTTATTATGTGTCCGCCGTCAGTGAGTGCCGTTACCGCATTATCGGTACTTATCAATTTCACTATTTGCTCGGAAGCATACATATTATCGTCTGAAATCTGTACATCATGCATCACACCGAACTCTGCAACAGAATAATCAGTAATCTTGCCGACATAACTCTGTACAAAAGAATCACCGTTGTTGCCTGAATTCATTATTCTTAATCTGCTGCCGACAAGATTGATATTCTCTCTCTCAAACAATTCCGTCGGTAAAACATCATTTTCGCAATTAAAAAAGACCTCATTCTCTCTGCAATCAGCCACAGTAAGTGCATAGGAATACTCTTGCTGCTCAAATGAAGGCTCTTTAAGGAGATTACTTACAGGTATACTGTCAAGGTTTATACCATAACCCATCGGAACAAAAGCAGTTCGATCCTTCGTAACCTTTATACTTACAAGCTCGCTGTTACGGCCCAAAATTCCGAGAGAAGCAAGGATTATACTTACAACAAGAAAAAGACACAGAATTATCATCAGCAGAAGTAAAAACTTATGCCTGGAAAACTTCCCGAACTGTGTCATTCTTCTTCCTATCATGTCTCTTCAACGCTTTCTGCCGCTTCTTTATCAATTGCATTTACACGGCGTCCTCGTTTAATAAGAATAAACAAAATTACCAAAGCAGGAACTATTGCGCACATCTCAGCTGTAGCCGAACCGTCCAAAATCGCATTAAATACGCTTGCCGAATCGGGAAAATCAATCGGAGCCGACGATAAAGCGCCGCCGATTAAATTGAAGATTCCGTGAACTATAATCGAACCAAGCAAAGAATCCGTGTAGTAATATGTAACACACAAAACAAATCCCGCTATTAAAGCATAGCCTATCTGCATCGGTTGCCAATGACCGATACCGAAAATCAGAGCTGACAATAATGCAGCTCCCCAAAAAGGTAGTCTTCTCTTCATTGTACCGAATAATAAGCCTCTGAACATCAATTCCTCGGCAATCGGAACAAGGAAAACCACATTAAAATAGTTAAACAAGTGATCCCACATCGGAACTACACTCTGATCAACAACCGAATATCTGTCCATAGTCTGTTCATAATCACTTATTGCCGTTTCAACCGTCTTGCTGTTAAATGCTTCGGCAATTAAGTTAAAGAACACAAAATACAAAGTTACTATTCCGAGCAGACCGAAAGCTATAACAATAACATAAAGGACCTCATCGGTTGTAAGTTTTCTTAACTTCACGATTTTTCCCGAACACCAATCAACATCAGAAAGAACCCCTATCTTCTTCTCATATGAAGCTATGTTCTTTTCCATAAGAACACACAAAATCATCAACGGAATTACTATTACTGAGGAAATAAGCATTACTGTTCCTTCGAACACATTGTAGTCTATATGAAAAATCGTACACAAAAACAATGCCGCTATTTGCGAAGCAAAGAAAATCAGATAGTACAACAGCACTCTGAATAATGCAAAAATAAACCAAACGAACTTATTTCTCATTAATATGCACTTTCTCAAAAAAGCACACCGAAGTACACTGCGTACTTCGGTGGCAAAACAAAGCTTACTTTCCTTCAGCAGAATAGAAACGTCTCATAAAACAATCAAAAGCATCATTAAGTTCCTTGCGGTCCTTTATTGATACAAATTGCTGAGTACCCTTCTCGCCGAATACTGTACGCATAATAACCAACTCAGGCTTTGAATGTGTACCGTCATCAGGAGCATAATTATACATAACTATATACTCTGTATGGTTAAGTACAAAATTATCTACAACAGACAAAAAATACTCCTTATTATTCGCAGTATCCTTAATAACAATTAATTCGTCACTGTTATCATACGGGTCGGCAACTTCATCGCTGTAACCCTGATACTGTGTATTTCCTTTAACCTGAGAGTTACGTCCTGAATTATTACTTCTCGTCGTCTTCATCGTCTAAATCTTCGAAATACTCATCGCAAAGTGAATCATAATAATCATAGATCTCGTCTACTTCTTCATCCTCATCACCCAAAGTAACGATAGAAATCTCACCGTTCTCATCTGCTACTTCCTCAGCGATAATCATCTCTGTATCCTCATCATCCAAAGTAACAAGAACACAATACTTCTTGTCTTTATAATCAAAATTGTCTACAAGAATAAACTGAAACTGCTCGCCTGTCTCCTCATCAACAAGAGTAACTACATCAGCCTCTTCATTCGGGCAAGTCTCAAAATCGCAATTCTCACAATCATTATTACATTTATTCTCATCTGCCATATTAGTTTCCTCCAAAAAAATCAGATAAATAATTATATCACAGACACTGCAAAAGGTCTATTATCCGCGTTGTTGTTCCAAATATTCTCTTAAAATAACTTCCGCTGCCATTTGGTCAATAACCTTCTTTTGTTTTTTTGCCTTCATATTGTTAGCGTGAAGCATTTGCGCAGCAATAACGGTTGTATAACGCTCGTCCTTAAGAATCGGTTTTAATCCCGTAGCCTCTTCAACCTTCTCGCCGAAAAGCTTGGCTTTCCGTTCTGATTCGGATTCTTCTCCGTTGCACTTTGACGGCTTACCGAGAAGTATTTCTGCTACATTTTTCTCTTTTACTATCTCAGCTATTCGATTAACGGCCCATGAATCATCCTCACCGTTCCAGTTAACCGTCTCAAAGCCTGAAGCGATTATCCTTAATTCATCAGACAAGGCTACACCGATATGTCTCATGCCAAAGTCTATTGCCATTACGCGTCCTTTACCCATTAATAATCTCCTAATTGTTTACAATTAATAAAAGACCGTATAATCAACGGTCTTTTATGCTTACTTAAGTAAATCACAGTATTCTTTAAGAATCAACTCCAAGAGTTCGTCACGTTCCATTCGCTTAATATATCCGCGAGCTCCGTTATAGCTCGTAATATATGTAGGATCACTTGAAATAAAATATCCTACAAGCTGATTTACAGGATCGTATCCCTTCTCTCTGAGGGCATTCACTACAAATGTCATAATCTCTCTGGCTTCTAATGTTCTGTCATTCGCAAAATTAAATTTTGTTGTCTCATCACCGACCATAAGTATCCCTCCTATCTCTTTTGTGACTATATTAAATTTATATTAGCATAAATCAAGTACTTACGACTACTAAATTATTAAAGATTTCTATAATTTTTCCGTGTACTGTCTTTCCGATTTGCCTTCTGCCTTCTTCTTCGTTATCAAACCTAACAGCTGCATGCACATATTCTTCAGTATAACCGGAAAAGAAGCACCCCTCCTTAAGGCTGTCAGGAATTTCCGTCATAGCAGCTTCAATAAGTACTGTAACCTCTTCACCTTCAAAGGATGCGGCAAACTCATTTTCGGCCTCCGAAGAAAAACGTGTCAGAATTCCGGTCCTTTCCTTTGCGATATTCTTCGGAACCTGTTCCATTCCGGCGGCAACAGTACCTTCTCTTATCGAATAAGGAAATACATGCAGTTTACTGAACCTGAGACGCTTAACAAAATCATATGTAGCGTTAAATTCCTCTTCTGTCTCACCGGGAAAACCGCATATAACATCTGTAGTCAACGACATATGCGGAAAAAACTCACGAAGCATATTCACACGTTCCTCATACTGCTGACAGTCATATTTTCGATTCATACGTTTTAATACGGTATCGCTTCCGCTCTGAAGCGACAAATGAAAATGAGGACACAGCTTCTGAATATGACTTAAGCCCTCAATAAACTCCGGCGTCAACGACATCGGTTCGAGTGAGCCGAGTCTGATTCGTTCTATTTCATTTATGTCATTAATCTTTTCAACAAGTCTCAAAAGGGCCTCCGGTCCTTCGCCACGATCTTTACCATAGGAGCATATATGAATTCCGGTTAAAACTACTTCCCTGTAACCGCGATTCGCCAATTCTTTCACTTCACACAATATATTCTGTTCATCTCTGCTTACAACTCTTCCTCGTGCATACGGAATAATGCAATAGGTACAAAAATTATTACAACCGTCCTCTATTTTTACAAAAGCACGTGTTCCTTCAGGTGATAATACCGTACCGAACTCATGGTACACATCTGATTTACTTACTTCCGGTCTTGTATGCATTACAAAACTTTCTCCGGAACAATTCGAAGCAATATACTCCTTTATCTTACTAACCAAAAGATACTTATCCTTTGTTCCGCAAATAACATCTGCTTCGACTTTACCGTCACACACCTCAACGTGGCATCCCATTGCACATATAATTGCTTTGGGATTTACTGAGCGCATATGTCTTATCTGCTGCCTCGATTTACGATCAGCTTCACCTGTAACCGAACATGTATTAACAATTATAATATCCGCTTCTTTTGCCGAAGTCACAGGAACATAACCCGCTTCTTCGCAAAGTTTACGCACTGCGTCTGTCTCATACTGATTTACACGACACCCCAATGTATAAAAATACACATTCATTTTTGTTGCTTTTGCTCCTTTTATTCTCAACTCTATGTGCAAATTACTAGTTATTAACCTATAGATTATATGTTACAATTCTTTGAGAAGCAAACACAGGAGGGAGAAATATGAAGACTGTTATTGTTAAGCTTTCAAAAATCAACGATGTAAAGGATTTAGTTAACGCCGCTCATCTCTGCGACTATGACATTGATATCATTTCAGGAAAGTATATTGCCGATGCAAAGAGCATAATGGGCATCTTTGGTCTTGATTTAAATTCGGAACTGACACTGAATATTTATTCTGATAATTGCGATGATTTTCTGAATCAGATTGCAGACATTATCGTAGGTTAATTCATTATTACTGCACTGAATTTAAAAATAATGACTGTCACACGTCTTTATCTGTGACAGTCATTTTTATTGGTTCTTCACGGAAGTTGTGGGTATAGAAAAATAAATACAAATTGAAAAAGG
>JAKSRF010000040.1 GCA_024403755.1 Clostridia bacterium | reverse complement strand
GTAACCCGAAAGGGTAGCAGTAAGGGTGTTATGGACGCACCCCGGGACCTACGCGACGAAGCCGCGCGCACCTGATGCTCGGTAATTCAATTACCGATGTAGTTCACTCCTTTAAATCAGAGTTATATATATTCACATTGGACTTAATTAATAGTAAAATCTAATTTGTATATTCTTTTTTTGAAATGGAGGATAAGAAATGTTTTGTAATTTTTGCGGAACTCCGATTCCCGACGGTGCGTTGAAGTGTCCGGCGTGTAATGCGGAGGTGAATGCAGGAAGCAATGTTGAATCGGAAAAGAATTTAAATGATGTTCCGGAACTTATGCCGGTTCCTGAAGTAGAGAAGGAAAATGCATCAGAAGCCGAATCAACTTCAGTTGAGTCGGTTGAGACTTCTTCGGTATCAGTGATACCGACAACGACAGAAACCGCTTCTGTGCCTGTTGCCGAGCCGACGGATGCAGATAAGTTTAAACCGAATGACGGTGCCGTTCAGGTGCCTGTCAGTGCTAAGGTTGCTGATATAACAGCGCCGGCAGCACGTGAGGTTAAAGCTTCATCGGTGAATGATATTAAGAAGGCAGAAGCGAAGCCAAAGAAAGCAAAGAAGAAAAAGGGAAAGAGAATCTTTGCTGTAATAGCTACAATTCTTGCTTTATTAATTGTCGGAGGCGGTGCTCTTTATGCTGTGAGTATGTATCAGGAGAGTAACAGAACGACCGGCAGTTCTCACCACAGCGGTAAGGCGGGTAAGGATAAGAAGGATAAAAAGAATAAAAAGGGTGATCCGACTCCTACTCCTGAACCGTTACCTACAGACGAGCCGGCAGCTACGGCTACGGCTACACCTATTCCGGAGGCTACTTCGGCGGTAACACCTACACCGGTTGTAAATGCGAACGGTGATTATACTTGGACAATTATGATTTATATGTGCGGTTCAGATCTTGAGGCCGGTAATGCAATTGCATCGATGGTTTTGGATCAGTATGATGATTTGAATCCTTCAGATAATATAAATATTGTTGTAGAAACCGGCGGAACAACGGCATGGAATAACGATGATTCATATTTCAGCGGTGATGCTGTACAGGGTGTGGATATTCCGGATGACGCTCTCGGACGATACCAAATTAAGCACAATGAGATTATCGATTTAGGAAGTGTTCCTTTGGATTCTATGGGCAAGGCATCTACTTTGAGTGATTTTATCTCTTGGGGTTCTGAACAATTTCCGGCTGACAGATATATGTTTGTAATGTGGAATCACGGTTATGTTGAACCATATGGATGTCTTGAATGTGATCAGTTGTTCTATACTGATGATAACGGTGAAGTATATTACTACAAAGATCCGGGAAGTGAGGATGCTTTTTATAACGACTGCCTTGATCTTGATGAACTTTCTCAGGGACTTAAAGACGGTGGTGTGCATTTTGAGTTATTTGCTCTTAATACGTGTTTGTCAGCTTCTATGGAGATAGCAACTGTTGTGGCTCCTTATGCAAATGCGATGGTTGGTTCTGAGGAGTCAGTACCTGCAGCTATCGGTATTCCTTTGGAATATGTGTCATATATAAATGAGAACAGTGCTATTGACGGATTCTCCTTGGGTAAAATGATATGTGATGATTATCAGGAATATATAGATGAGATTCTTGATTACCTTAATGGTGATGATTCAGGCAACGCCGGCATGTTCTCAAAAAGTAATTTGTCTGTTATTAATTTGTCGGCTGTAGGTGAGATGAAGGATTGCTACGATGATGTTATGCGTGATGTTTATTACAGCGTTTACAGCGACGATGCATATACCGGTATCCTTGATGCTGCCAGCAAATGTGAGAACTATGGTTCTGAAGGTGTAACAGAGGGTAATCTTATTGATTTGAGGTCTTTCCTTAAGAATGCGTCTCCGTATTTGATAGATACTGAGTCTGATGAGAAGTTGATGAATCTCATTGCTGACAATATCTATGTAAAAAACGGACCGGCAAGAGTTCAGTCCTCAGGCTTGTCATTCTTCTTCCCAAGCTATAATTATTTGAATAATTTAAAGGCTGAAATTGAAGGAGAAGCGTTAGCAGCCGGAGTTGATTTAACTGATGATGAGATGGAAATGGTTTTGGCTGAGTATATCAGTCATTCGATGAGTGTTTATGAGACCAATATCCACAATGATTCTGATTATTTCTGGTATGCTTCGTATCTCGGATACAGATTTGCTGATTATTGGCAACCGTCTGCCGATGCACAAAATCGTTTGGCACAGGCTCTTGATTCCGGTTATACGGATGCTGAGACGATAAATGATTCAGAGCATGGTGTTACATTCAGCACTCATATTGATGATGAATATAATTTCGTTTTGGATGTGACAGAGGGGGCTAATTCTGTTATCTCGGTTGAGATGAATTACACTATGCACAATGTGGTTGAAAGCAGTAACACTGATACCGGTTATTTTGACAATTATACTTACTTTGGTGCCACCAGAAGAGATATAGTTGCTGATGTTGCAAATGGTACATGGTCGAACTATTTTAAGTGTGATTGGTTTTATTATGGTGATTATCCTGTTCCGGTATATTGTATTGAGGAAACAGATGATCATACGCTTTACGGTTTTCAGGCAACTGTTAACGGTTATGATGCGATAATTGTATTCGAGCATGTTAAGGCAACAGATGAATGTCAGATTCTTTATGTTATGAAGGTTAATCAGATTGAAGGAGTTGCATCCAATGATTACTATCAGCTTCAAGAGGGTGATGAGATAGGCGTAATGTTCTTCTCATTTATTCCGGATTTCCCTTACGGAAACGATATGTATGAGGATACGCTCTTTATAAGACCTTTCTATAAACGTACTTATTCATTATCAGATAAAATAACCGTAGGACCGACTTACAGTTCGGGTGCTAAAATGGATTTTATTGCAAACTATACAATTACCGATGCTTACGGAAATACATACAATACTGATTTTGTCAGATATAATGTTGAAAACGGAATAATTGTATCTGTCGAAGAAGTAAGTATAGACGATATTCCTGCATCTGTTTATGAGGAGTTGTACGGCTTAGTATAATCAGATTTATTTGGCGAAAGTATATAGATGTTGTCTTAAACAAAAAATGGTTTGAGACAACATCTTTTTTTCGAGAATAAATATGATAGAATGTCTGTGTAAATAAGTATTCTACGGAGGGGAAATATGTCTTCAGATAATTTGGAACACAGAAAGGGAAGTTATTCTGTTTCTTTTGTTGATAAGGCCGGTAATCCGGTGACAGGTGAGAAGGTTAAGGGTAAGTTGGTTAATCACGAGTTTTTGTTCGGTTGCGGTGCTTTCCCGGCAAAGTTTCTTATGGATCATGAAGATCCGAAGCTTGCCGAATTTGCGAAGAAACGCTTCGATTTAATGAAAAATCTGTTTAACTACCTTACAGTTCATATGTATTGGGGTAATTTTGAGAGAGAAGAGGGAAAACCCGGTACAGAATTTATTATGAATAATGCCAAGTTTTTTCAGGAAAACGGCTTTACACTTAAAGGTCATCCGCTTTGCTGGCATACAGCATGTTGTGATTGGCTTTTAAAGTATGATGATGAGACGATTTTGAGAAAACAGCTTGAGAGAATCAAAAGAGATGTAACTGCCTTTAAGGGAGTAATTGATATTTGGGATGTAATAAACGAAGTAGTAATTATGCCTGTGTTTGATAAATACGATAACGCAGTTACTCGTATTTGTAATATGAAGGGCCGATTGGCACTTGTTCAGGATGTATTTGGTGAGGCACGTAAGGCTAATCCTAATGCAACACTTTTGCTTAACGATTTTAATATGTCTGTTTCATACGAACAGCTTATTGAGGAATGTCTTGAAGCAGGTGTTCCGATTGATGTTATCGGTCTTCAGTCACATCAGCATCAGGGCTATTGGGGTGCCGAGAAGACACTTGATGTTATTGAGCGTTTCTCAAAGTTCGGACTTCCGCTTCACTTTACGGAGAATACAATTCTTTCGGGTACTCTTGTGCCGCCTGAATTGGATGATTTGAATGACCATCAGGTAACTGAATGGCCGTCTACACCTGAACTTGAGGAACTTCAATCTGCTCAGCTTGAGGAGATGATGAGAATTATTTTCAATTCTTCTTCTGTTGAGGGTATGACATATTGGGATTTCGGTGACGGTGCTTGGCTTAATGCTCCGAGCGGCTTGGTACGTAAGGATAACAGCATAAAGCCTGTTTACAACATGTATGATAATCTTGTAAACAAAGAATGGTCGACATCGGTAGAACTTGTTACTGATGAGAAAGGAATGATTAATTTTACCGGATTTAAGGGTGATTATGAGTTTACTGTAAGAGGTAATTCAGTAAAAGCAATTAATTCCGAAGACGGTAAAATTAAGATTGTGATTTAATTTAATGAGTTAAAACATGAATGTACAGCGGGGGAGCCTTTAACTTAAATAGGAGTCCCCGCTGTTTTTTATAATACATCTGTCTGCGATGTGAAATATCACTTTATATTTATATATCGATATGAGATAATAATATAAAGATTCTTTTTTTGGAAAGGAGAGTGTTTATGGGTTTGTTGGGAGACATTTTCAAGGCAGTAGGTAAGTCTGCTGTTAGGTCAGCTGAACAAAAGGTGGCTCGCGAGGCCGGCAGACAGATTGGTCAGAAGGCCGGTGAAGCAGTTGTAAACGGTGTTAAAGATTTAACCGGAATCGACAGAGGAAATAATTCTGATTCATATTCAGGTACGTTAAAAGATACGGCAGTTACGGAGTCTTCTGTTGAGGCAAATAAACCAAAGTCTTCGACGGGAACTCGTACATTTTCTCCGCCTCGTAAAAGTCTTACTGAGAATTCGGAAACGATTCGTACAGCCGGAATCATTCGTAATGAACTTTCTGCTTACTCTTCTTACGAGATTAAAGAGGATTATTCTTTTGCCGGAGCCGACGCACAGAATGCTTCGTTTGCGATTTTCAGTAATGGTGCTCCGAAGCTGTATATAATGCTTGTCGGTAAAGCCACTTGTTCTTCACATGCTTATCTTGCGGCAAAGCGCAAAGCTGCTTCGGACGGAGTTGCTTTGGTAAATTTTGTTGAGCACTTTGCAAATGAGCAAGAGTATGTAAGAACTCGTATTGCCGAATATCTTAACTGATATTACGGTTTTGGATAAGTAAAAAAAGAAAGAGAATGCATTTATGCGTCTGTGGCGGAAGAAGCATTCACCGTTTTATGACTTTGCAGACAGTCGGTGAGTGTTCAAATCCGGTATTCAAGCATAGCTTGAATTCAAAGTTCTTCTCTTTCTTTTTTTGTGTTTATTTTTCGAAAAGCTGATAAAGGGGTTATACAGATAAATGTCATTACTGAACGATTTGTCCGATTTTGCAATTTGGGAAAAGTATCGTAACTACAAAATGTCCGGACAACATATAAGTAAATACGAACTGCAAAAATTGGACAAGTTTATTGCGGATAAGAGATATTTGTATTATGCAGAACACATTTTCGATGAGAAAATACCTTTTGATTATCCGGTTAAAAGAACCGTGAATAAGAGCGGTACTGATAAAAAGCGTGTAGTATATACTTATTCTGATGATGAGATGATGGTGCTGAAACTGATAATGTACAGGCTGCGTAAATATGAGAACAGGCTCAGCCCGTCATGTTATTCTTTCAGGAGTAATAAGACTGTGAAGGGCGCAATCAGAAGAATCATTACTTCGTCATATGTGCATAATTCCTACATATATAAGGCCGATATTCATAATTATTTTAATTCGATGGATGTAGAGAGACTGATTCAAAGTGTTTCTGAAGTTATAGATGATGATTCGGAACTTGTGGTTTTTCTCAGTAAGCTTCTCAGGGTAAATAAAGCATATGATACAGAAGGCCATATCATAGAAGAAGCGCGAGGCGGAATGGCAGGGATTCCGATTTCTCCTTTCTTTGCCAATGTTTATCTAAAGACTCTCGATGATATGTTCAGTGAGGTCCCTTATTACAGATATTCGGATGACATTCTGATTTTTGCGCCTGATAAAGCCTCTTTGGATTCCAATATAGCAAAATTCGAGAATGCAATCAGTATAGCTCAGCTTGAACTTAATCCGGACAAGATATCAGTGACAGAGCCCGGAATGCCGTGGGAATTTCTCGGCTTCAAATATTGTAACGGGAAAATGGATATCTCAGATGTAGCAATGAATAAGATTAAAGCGAAGATAAAACGTAAGGCCGCAAAGCTTTATCGTTGGCGCTGTAAGAAGGATGTGAGCTTTGATTCAACTGCCAAGGTGATGATAAGAGTTTTCAATCGTAAGTTTTACGGCTGCTTTGAGACAGAGGAATCAGATGACGAGACTGATGATTTTACTTGGTGCAGATGGTTCTTTCCTGTCATAGATACAGCTGATTCTTTGAAAATCATAGATGAATATCTGATTGAATATATAAGATATCTTTCCAGCGGACGACATTATAAAGGGAACTACCGAATCACATATGAGCATATTAAGGATCTCGGCTTCAGAAGTCTTGTTAACGAGTATTATCGGTATAAAGAGGAAAAACACGCTTCTTGATATGTAATGATGCTTGGGTGTAGAATACACAAGTTGACTTATATAATAAGGGAGGATTGATTATGAAAAAACTAGTCAGCAGAATTGCTTCGGTTGCTTTGACAGCAAGCTTGGTTTTGTCTTCAATGTGTTTATCTGTTAAAGCGGATACAAACAGCGGTGTAGTGGATTTTGTTACACGTTGCTATGATATTGCACTGGGCAGAGAACCTGATGCGGCAAGTTTGGAAGCTTGGACGGATAAACTCGAGAAGGGCGAAGAGTGCGGTGTCACTGTTGCATACGGATTTGTATACAGCAATGAATTTCAGGGCGCAGGATATGATAATGCAACATATGTAGAGAAAATGTACAACATGCTTCTCGGAAGAGATTCTGATGAGGTCGGTAAAGCTTCTTGGGTAAAGAGACTTGACGAAGGCGGAGACAAGAGTGAGATTTTCCTCGGCTTTGCCAACTCTCAGGAATTTTATAACCTTTGTGAGAGCTATGGTGTTTTTGCCGGTTACTATAATATGGATTTGGATATGCATTCAAATGCGTTGATTAACGGCTTTGTAGACAGATTTTATTCAATTTGTCTCGGAAGACACGGTGATATTGCAGGACAGAAGGGCTGGGTTACATCATTGGCATCAGGTGCTTTAACCGGTGTTGATTTGGCTAACGGCTTTGTTTTCAGCAACGAATTCTTAAATGCAAAAGTCAGCAATGAGGATTATGTTGATGTGCTTTATCACACTTTTATGGGAAGAGATGCTGATTCCTTAGCAGAGGTGTGGTCTCATTATTTGAATCGCGGTTCAATGTGTCGAGAGGAAGTGTTTGATAATTTCTCATCTTCAGCGGAATTCGGTGCGATTTGCAGTAATTACGGAATTATTGCCGGTGATATGAAATTATACGGCGGTCGTTTTACTGATTCTGCTCTGTATAATTTTACTCCGATTTATTCCAATAAATTGATAACTAAAATGTTTGAAATTATGGCGGCAGAAGATAAAGGCAATTTGAAAGAAATCCCTTTGGGTAATTCTGAGGGAACAGGAGCAATTCTTTTTAGTACTGATTTTGATTTAAATTTTGATCACGTTGAATTAGTCGGAAATGTAATGAGTGATGATATTACATATGAAGCCGGCACTTCTTCCTATACTGTTCGTATTTATTGTAAGAAAGCTAGTGACGAGACCTTATTCTACGGCTATTCAAGTACAATGTTTTACGGATTTGATTATACAAATAAAGCTGTTCAGCAGTTTGACGGTGAGAATTATTACTATGATTTAACATACACAATGCCGTTCAATTTGTTTGACTATACACAGGATGTAGTAGTTAACGGCGGTGAGACCAATAGTTTTACTGTTTGTGTTTCCGATGAGAATGAGTCTTCTCTTTATATGATGATCGGATTTAAAATAGCAAAATAAGTTCATTTGTGATTTTAGTGAACTGCCTTGACCTTTTGTGTTGAGGCAGTTTTTTTATGTTCTTTTTCTCGAAAATGTGTTTAAAATCGCATTCGGTCCGATTAATGAACCATACCCAATGGTATAATCAATAATAAATAAAAAATATTTGGTAATTGGTTAAGGAGGTTGTCATGAGGCTTTTTCATTTGAGTGATTTACACATAGGTAAGATAGTAAACTCGTTTTCTCTCATTGAAGATCAGCAATATATTTTGAATTGTATTATTAACGAAGTTAAAGTTAAAAAGCCGGACGGAATAATTATTGCCGGTGATTTGTACGATGTTCCTTCTCCTTCCGTGACAGCGGTTACTTTGTTGGATTCATTTATTACCGAATTGACCGAACTCGGAGTTAAGCTCTACATAATAAGCGGTAACCATGATTCGGAAGAGAGAGTTGCTTTTGGTTCTGCCCTTATGGAAAACTCGGGTGTATATATGGCAAAACCATATAAAGGCAGTATTTATAAGGTTACGGAGAATAGTGGTGATATTCCTGTTAATATATATCTTTTGCCCTACATTAAGCCTCGTGGTCTGAGAAGCATTGAAGGCTTTGAGGATGTTGATAACTATGACAGACTCATGAGAAATGTTATAGCACGTGAGAATATAAATACTGAAGAGATGAATATTCTTGTATCACATCAGTTTGTTACAGGAAGTATTACCTGTGATTCGGAGGAAATGTCAGTCGGAGGTTTGGAAAATATAGATTCTGATGCATTTGATCAGTTTGATTATGTGGCATTGGGTCATATACACGGACCGCAATATGTAGGTAAAAATCGTCCCGGAGATGATGGATTGCTCAAAGATAAAGGTACGGTAATCAGATATTGCGGCACACCGCTTAAGTATTCATTTTCGGAAACAAAACACAAAAAATCTATTACTATGCTTGATATCGAAGGTAAGTATCTGAAGGTAGAGGAGATTCCGCTTATTCCTCTGCATGATATGGCTGAACTTAGAGGAACATTTGAGGAGATAATGAGTGATGACTTCAGACCCGAAGTTAAGAGTGATGATTATGTGAAAATTATTCTGACTGATGAGCAGGAGATTCCGGATGCTAAACGCAAGCTTGATACTAAGTACAAACAAATTATGCACACCTCTTATGATAATTCAAGAACGCGTGCCAATAATGAGATTGATGAGACGCAGGAAGCAAAAAAGGAAAATCCTATGGAATATATCAGTGCACTTTATGAGGCGCAGAACGGTTTGCCGTTGGATGAAGAACAGAGAAAATTTTGTGAAGATTTACTGAGAGAGATAACGGAGGGCTGATTTATGAGACCTATATCACTTGAATTGTATGGCTTTGGTCCGTTTGCTTCGAAAACGATAATAGAATTTGATAAGTTTGGTAAAAAGGGAATATTTCTTATTACCGGTACTACAGGTTCCGGTAAAACATCTGTTTTTGATGCAATTGTTTTTGCTTTATACGGGGAAGCAAGCGGTAATAATCGAGATAATACAATGTTTAAGACGCTTGGCTTTCCTGATGGTGAGATGCCATATGTAAATTTTAAGTTTGAGGCAAAGAACAGGATATATGAGATAAACAGAACGCTTTCTTACAATCGTAAGGCTCGAAAGGGAGACGGCTTCACGCATGAAGACGCAAGTGCTGCCATTTATTGCGACGGAAAGGTTTTGGTCGAGGATAAAGTGGGACGTAAAGACCCTGTTGCCGTAAAGGTTGAAGAGATTTTGGGTGTGGATTATAAGCAATACAAGATGCTCTCGGTGCTTCCTCAGGGTGAGTTCGAGAAGTTTTTGACTGCGGGTACGGATGAACGTAAAGTCATATTGAAGAAGTTGTTTGATACCTATGTCTATAACGAGTTTCAACAAAGAGCGGCTGCCGAGTGTAAAGTTCTTGAAGATGATGTTAAGTGTCATAACAGCAGAAGAGAGATTCATATTAAAGGTGTTTTGTGTGATGAAGGAAGTACATATTTTGAAATGCTTAATCAGGCTAAAGAAGGAAAAATCGCTGATGATAAGTTAGTTCAATTAATTGAAAATATTATTAACGAGGATGAAGCTTCCGTAAAAGAACTTGCGGAGGAAAAGAATAAATACTCTTCTGAACTTGAAAAACTGAATCAGAGAATAGGTAAAGCAGAGGATGTAAAGAGAAATCGTGAGGCACTTTTAAAAGCTGATACCGAACTGAATGAACTTAAAGGAAAGCTGACTGAATTGGAAAACAGCAAAAAGATGGCTGAGGCTAAACTTGCTGATAAAAAACTGATTGATGAGGAAATCGTTAAATTAAGTGAGAGCTTTAAGGAGTATGACGAATTAATCAGGCTTTGTGAAGAACAGCTTAATGATACCAATAACCGTGAGAATGACCAAAAACTTTATGCGAAGACAGAAGAGCAGTTAAATAAATTAAAGAGCGAACTGGATGAGACAAATAAGAAATTAACTGAACTGGAGAATGCAGGGGAGTATTTGGTTAAATTTGAAACAGAAAAGAAAGAGCTTGATAAAAGTCTGACCTGCATTGATGAACTTGAGAATAAGTATAAAGCATTGATAACCGCACTTAAAGAATACGAGAAGGACAGCGAAGAGCTTCTTCTGGCTTTGGCAAACAAAAACAGCGCCAATAAATTTTATGAGAATGTAAATGACAGATTCATATGTGCTCAGGCCGGTATACTTGCTGAAAGACTTGTCGATAATATGGCTTGTCCTGTTTGCGGTGCATTAGAACATCCTGCTCCTGCTGTTAAGGCAACGGATGCTCCGAGTGAGGATGATGTTAAAGCGGCAAAAGAGAAGCTTGATATATGTAATGCGCAGGTGTCAGATAAACAGTCGAAGGCTTCCGCAGCAAGTGAGAAGTGCGATAATATGAAGGATGCTTTTAATACTTTGTATAACGATATTATCGGTGATAATTTGGATTTTGATGCAGAGAATTGGAGTGTTTCGGTTTTATCAAGCATTAAATCCAAGGGAACTGAGATTGAAGAAAAAGTAAAGTCTGTATCAAAGAAAATAATCAGTGAGAAGAAAAATATTGCTTGTCGAGATGAATTAAAAAAGAAGAAACCTGATATTGAAAAGACGATAAGTATTAGAAATGATGAACTTACGAATATATCCGAAAGAATTAATAAACTTGCCGGTAATCTTGAAGCACGTGAGAAACAGATTAATTCTCTGAAAGCGAAATTACCTTATGAGACTAAAGAAGCTGCAGAAAATGTTGTAAACAGCAAGAAGAAGGCTTCGGAGACTATTCAGAAGGCATATGATACGGCAGATAAAAACTTGAATGAATGTAACAGTACCATAAGCGGTCTTAAGGGACAGATTGAAGGACTTCAAAAGTCGCTTAAGGATGCTGTTGATGAGGATTTGGAGGCTCTTGAAAACAACAGAAGAAGTATTAAAACCGCAATAGTATCTATCGACAGCAAAAACGAAATTATATTATCAAGAAGAGATAATAATTGCATGCATCTTGATAATATAAGAACTGAACTTAAAGAAACTGCCGAGGTTAACAAGAAACTTCAAATAATTAAGCCTGTGTCAGATACAATGAATGGTTGTTTAAAAGGCAAGGAAAAGGTTGAACTTGATACTTATGTTTTACAGAGATTTTTTAATCAGATTATAAGAAGAGCCAATATCAGACTTGCAATTATGACAAATAATAATTATGAATTGAAGGTCAGTCCTGAACATAAACAGAATAAGGGAAAGACCGGATTGGAGTTGGCAGTTGTTGATCATTTTGCTTCTGACGGAATGGAAAGAGATGTTCAATCTTTATCGGGCGGTGAGAAATTCAAAGCTTCTCTTGCTTTGGCTTTAGGCTTATCTGATGAGATTAGTGCTATGTCGGGCGGAATTAAACTTGATTCACTCTTTATCGATGAGGGATTTGGTTCATTGGATCGAGAATCTTTGGAAGCGGCTATTAAAATCATAGACGGACTTACAGAAGGAAATGTTCTTGTAGGTATTATTTCTCATGTTGAGATTTTGAAGGAACGTATCAATAAGCAATTGGTAGTAACAAAAAATAAAAAGGGCAGTGAAATTGAGATGGTGGTATAAGAGATTAACTGACAAGATGTGCTTGTGTACTTAATGATATAATGTATACATATAACGTTTATATGTTGTCGAACAAACCAAGGCTTTGTTTATGGCTGCTGTGAGAATGAAGAGGTGGTTCTGATATGGCTAAGAGAAGAATCCTTTGTTTTGGTGATTCACTTACGTGGGGATATAACCCGGATACCAAAGAGAGATATGATGAAAATACACGTTGGACGGGTATTCTTCAGAATTTATTTAAAGAAACGGCAATTGTTGTTGAAGAAGGTCAAAACGGGCGTACTATAGCGACTGATGATCCTGCTGAAGGCGAGAAAAACGGACTGAAATATATTGAACCGTGTATGGAAAGTCAAAAACCTTTTGATGTAATCGTTATTATGCTCGGTTCTAATGATTTGAAACGTAAGTTCAATTATGCTGCTATGGATATAGCAGGCGAGATGGAGATAATGATAAGAAAGGTTAAATCATATATCCATTTCAGCATGAATGATTCTGCCGAGATCCTTTTGATATCACCTCCGCTTATAGGTGAGAAGATACGGGACTCGTGGTTGGGAGACAGTTTTGGATACGAGCGTGCGAGAGAGGTGTCTTCTGAATTGAATTCGTGGTATAAGATGATAGCACAGAACTACGGCTGTTCTTATATAAATGCAGCAGATTATATTTCTGCCTCTGATACTGACAGCTGTCATTTGACAATTGACGGAAATGCTGAACTTGCACGAGTTGTTTATAACCAACTTATTTCAATGTTGGATATGTGAAGGTGAGGTAATACTAATGGATAAGTACATGAACGAGGCGATAAAAGAAGCAAGAGAAGGCTTTACCAACGGTCATGGGGGGCCTTTCGGAGCAGTAATAGTAAAGAACGGTAAAATCATCGGCCGTGGACATAATTGTGTACTGAGCCGTCATGATTCTACTTGGCATGGCGAGATAGCTGCGATAAGAGACGCAGAAAGCAAGTTGAAAACTCATGATTTAAGCGGAACGATACTTTATACTACCGGTGAACCGTGTAATATGTGTCTTACGGCTTGCATGTGGGCTAATATTGATAAGGTTTATTACGGTTGTACAATTAAAGATAATTCTCTTATAGGATTCCGTGACGGAAAATTTGATGAGATTTTCGGCGGCAGGGATAAACTCAAAGATTATCTTTTTGAACTCGAACGCGATGAGTGCTTAAAACTCTTTAAAGAATACAGTGATTCTGAGTGTGAACGATACTGATACACATAGGTAAATAGGACTGTAAGGACTGTAAATCTGTGAACATAGATAAAAAACGTTAATAATTTTTGTTTTATTGTTAAAAAGTGGGTAAAAACGATTGCTTTACACCAAAAGATTATATATAATACTTACGATTTACATGGTAGTAACTACCGATTAACTAGGAGGTAAATAACATGAATAAGACAGATTTAATCGATGCTATTGCAAAGTCAGCTAACGTATCTAAGAAGGATGCTGGTGCTTGTTTGGCAGCTACACTTGATGCTATCAGTGATGCTATGGCTAAGGGTGATAAGGTTCAGCTCATTGGTTTCGGTACATTCGAGACACGTAAGCGTGCTGCTAGAGAGGGTAAGAACCCATCAACAGGTGCAAAGATTAAGATTGCTGCTTGCAAGGTTCCTGCTTTTAAGGCTGGTAAGGCATTGAAGGATAAGGTTAACGGTTAATTTATTGCCTTAACATTTATTTGTGCTATTTAGAAGGGTTGTATTTATGCAACCCTTTTGTTTTACTTAAAATAAATATATTGTGGTATTCTCTGGCTCGAAAGTGTGTTAAGGAGGACATTATGAAAAAGGATAAGTGTAAATGCTTCAGATGCAAAACATGGGGGACAGATAATGACGGGTTATTCTCATTGTTCGGCGGCAGCGAGAAAACAAAGAAATGCTGCGGAAATTGTTCAGTATGTCCTGATCACTATGGTTATCGTTACGGTCGATGGTATTTCGGCAAGAATCACTCTTACGGCTGTGAGTTTGGCGGTAACAAAGAGGAGAAATGGTAAGATAAAATGAGTGAAGTTAAACTATATATGGCTCCTATGGAGGAGATAAGCGGATATGTTTTTCGCAATGTTCAACATGCTTTGTTCGGTGGTGCGGATAAATTTTTTTCACCGTTTATTACTCCTACGGAATCCATGAAGCTTAAACCTCGTGAGAAGAAAGATATTTGCAACGAGAATAATAAGGGAATTATACTTGTTCCGCAGCTTCTGACAAACGAAGCAGAGTTGTTCTTAAAGGGTGTTAAGCTATTGAATGATATGGGGTACGAAGAAGTTAACCTGAATTTAGGTTGCCCGTCCAATACAGTAGCAAAGAAGGGTAAAGGCAGCGGTTTTCTTTTGTATCCTGATAAGCTGGATAGCTTTTTTGATACAGTTTTCTCTGCGATTGATGACGAGAAGAATAAAGTGAAGATATCGGTTAAGACACGTCTCGGTTACGAGAATCCTGATGAGTTTATTAATATTTTGCCGATTTTCAATCGTTATAATATATCTGAATTGATTGTACATCCGCGAGTGAAGACTGATATGTATGGTAATGAAGTCAGAGAACAGCTTTTCGAATATGCTTATAAGGAGAGTAAAGCTAAGGTTTGCTATAACGGGGATATTTGTACAAAAGCGGACTTCGACAGAATTAATGCGAAGTATCCCGATGCAAATGTTATGATTGGCAGGGGAGCAGTGGCGAATCCCGGTATTTTCAGGGAGATACGTACCGGCAGAAAAATAAACAAAGATGAGCTTCTGAACTTTAATAGTACACTTTTCAGCGCTTATTCTGATTTATACGGCAGAAAAGACGCTTTCTTTAAATTGAAAGAAGTGTGGAACAATATGTCTCATATGTTTGACTGTGAACGATTAACGCACAAGATTAAGATATCTAAAACACCTGAAGAAATGCTTGAACTGATTGAGAGCGTAATTAATGAGGAGAATATAATACGTTGAGTATATCATTGACCGCAAATGACAAATTTCGTATGAAAATCATTTTATATCATTTGCTTATATTTTCATAAGAAAAGAATATTTTTTGGAGAAAAAGTCTATGTTACATTGTTGTAATAAAACGAACTCTGTTGTAAACTTTTAGAGGTGCAGTTTTGGCACAGAATTATTATTTCCCGATATGGGAACAAATATAGGAGGAAATTTAAAATGGCAGTAAAAGTTGCAATTAACGGTTTTGGCCGTATTGGACGTCTTGCTTTCAGACAGATGTTTGGTGCAGAGGGTTATGAGGTTGTAGCTATCAACGATTTGACAAGCCCTAAGATGCTTGCTCACCTTTTGAAGTATGACTCAGCTCAGGGTTCATATGCTCTTAAGGATACAGTTTCAGCTGATGACGAGGCTGGTACAATCACAGTTGATGGTAAGACTCTTAAGATTTACAAAGAGCCAGATGCAAATAATTGCCCTTGGGGTGAGCTCGGTGTAGACGTAGTTCTCGAGTGCTCAGGTTTCTATACATCAAAGGCTAAGGCACAGGCTCATATCAATGCAGGCGCTAAGAAGGTTGTTATTTCAGCTCCGGCTGGTAACGATCTCCCAACAATCGTTTACAACGTTAACCATAAGACACTTAAGGCTGAGGATACAATCATTTCTGCAGCTTCATGTACAACAAACTGCTTGGCTCCAATGGCTAAGGCTCTTAATGACCTCGCTACAATTAAGTCAGGTATCATGACAACAGTTCATGCTTACACAGGTGACCAGATGATCCTTGATGGCCCACAGAGAAAGGGTGACCTCAGAAGATCAAGAGCTGGTGCTGTTAACATCGTTCCTAACTCAACAGGTGCTGCTA
>JAKSRF010000004.1 GCA_024403755.1 Clostridia bacterium | reverse complement strand
TCCCCGTTAATAGAAACCTTTGTAACCCCTCCGACTTCGGCAACAGAATCAACTGTTGTCGAAGACATTATCTCCGATTCAACAAGCACCTCATATTCAGAGACAGAAGCTACTTCGGTTGAAACTGTGCAAATCTACATTTGCGGCGCAGTTGAAATACCCGGTGTATACAGTATTCCTAACGGCAGCATACTGAATGACATCATTCTGCTGGCCGGCGGAATGACAGATTCGGCTGCTGTTAACAAAATCAATCTCGTATATATATTAACCGAGAATATCACGGTCTATATTCCCACACTTCAGGAAATAAATACAAATGAATACGACTGTCAAACTAACAAGCCGGGAATTATTATCGGCGGTAACGATAATAACGTCTCTTCAGAAAACTCAGAAAGCGAGAACGGACTAATTAATATCAACACTGCCGACAGGAATGAACTGACCAAATTACCGGGAATCGGTGAAGCAACTGCCGACAAGATAATCAGATATCGGGAAACCAAGCCTTTCGAGAATAAGGAAGAACTTATGAATGTATCAGGCATCGGCGAAGCCAAATATGAAGCACTCAAAGATTATATTTGCGTATAAAGATTTACTTGACAGTAGCTACAACTCTCTTTATGGCAATTCCCTGCTCTGCGAATTTAGTCTCAAATTCGGTACGTACATTATCTGCATCAAATTCACTATGGTGCAAATCTCTTGTAAGTTCAGAAAGTTCAAAACCGGTTTCTTCAAATTCCGTCAAAGAGAAATCAAAAAGCTCATCATTATCGGTTTTAAAACAAATCTGCCCGCCGGTTTTGAGAATATTTTTATATTGCTCCAGAAAAACACGATATGTAAGACGTCTTTTCGGTTTATTACGGCGTGTCCAAGGATCAGAGAAATTGAGATACATTCTGTCTATCTCGTTTTCTTCGAAATAATTATTCAAAAGCTGAGCATCAGCGTTCAAGAAAAACAGATTAGGTATGTTCTGTTCGTGTGCCTTCTCTATTGCAGCTAAAATAACTGAAGTGTCACGCTCCAAAGCTATATACAGCGAATTCGGATTAAGCTTTGCCATCTCGCAGGCGAATTTACCTTTTCCGCAGCCAACCTCCAGGAAAATCGGAGCATCGGGAGCAGCCTTGCAGACCTCACGCCATTTTCCTTTATTAAGCATAGGCGCCTCAAACCAGCGTTCACTGCATTTCTCCATGCGCTCAGGTATGTGTTTCTTTGCTCTCATGCGTGGCATAATCATTCACCTCGTGATAAAATTTCTTCGCAAATTTTTACCGTGTCAACGGCATCTCTTGCATAATATGTACCGCCTATCTGATTTTTAACATCTTCAGTAAGCACAGCACCGCCGACAATGGTTGGTATTGTAACATTATTTTCGTTTAAAAGCTCAATGGTTTTTTGCATATATACAACTGTAGTTGTCATGAGTGCAGAAAGTCCTATAGCGATAGGCTTATATTTTAATGCCGCATCCACAATAACCTGCGCCTTAACGTCCTTTCCGAGATCCACAACATCAAAACCATAGCTCTCCAAAACAACTTTAACGATATTTTTTCCTATATCATGCACATCTGCCTCAACAGTAGCAATCAGAACCGTACCCTTCGAGACACCCTCGGAATTCTTCATCATCGGCTTAAGCTCATCAAATACAGCTTTAGCTGTCTCCGCTGACATCATAAGCTGAGGAAGAAATATTCTGCCCTTATCATAATCCATGCCGACCTTATCCAAAGCCGGTATCAAATACTGTTCAACTACAGCCAGTGGGGTAATATCCGAATTGCATTTCACCTCTTTTAAAGCATTTACTGCATTTCCCTTCTGTCCCTTTACAATGGCATCGAAAAGAGGATTTACCGTCTCAGATGTCTTATCTGCAACCGACTTAACGCTGTTCTGAGAACTTACCGCTACATCATCTGCATGCTTCACTATATAGTCGTTGGCATTCTCATCTGTTGCATACAGTACTTCGAACGCATCGATTGTACCCATAAGTTCGCTGTCCAAAGGATTAAGAATAGGTAGCTTAAGTCCGTTTACTAAAGCCATCGACAGGAAAGTTCTGTTTATAAGCGGTCTGTTAGGAAGGCCGAAAGATACATTACTCAATCCCAAACATGTCGGTATATTGAGTCTCTCGGTGACCATTCTTACACACTTAACCGTTTCCATAACTTCTTTTTGCTGTGCACTAGCCGTAAGAACAAGCGAATCAATAATTATCCTATTCTTAGCAATTCCGTATTTGGCTGCCTCACTGATTATTCTTTCAGCTATTTTAAATCTATCCTCTGCAAGTGAAGGTATACCGTCTTCATCAATGCATAATCCGATAACTACACCGCCATACTTCTTTACTATCGGGAAAACACTATCCATAACCTCTTGTTTTCCGTTAACCGAATTTATCAGCGGTACACCGTTATAAAGCCTGCAAGCTCTCTCAAGAGTCTCAGGATTGGAACTGTCAATCTGAAGCGGAACACTTATAAGAGACTGCAATTCCTTAATAAGGTGAGTCATAACCTCAGTCTCGTTAATCCCCGGAACACCTACATTAACATCAAGACAGTCAGCACCTGCCTCTACTTCTCTTATTCCTTCCTGAACGATATCATCGTATCTTTCTTCCTTAAGTGCAGCCTTCATCTTAGGTTTTCCGGTAGGATTAAGTCTCTCACCGCATCTGATTACTCTGTTTTTGAATTCTATAGTCTCGAGAGTACCTGTAACTCTGGTCACAGGCTGAATATTCTTGCCGCGATAAGCAAAAACTCTTCCTTCCAGTTTAGTCTTTGCCTGCTTTATATGCTCCGGTGTAGTACCGCAACAGCCGCCTATACCGGCTATTCCCGCATCAAGCATAATATTTATTGATTCCGCAAAACGCTCCGGTGATATATCATAAATCGTCTCGCCGTCTATAAGCTTAGGAAGACCGGCATTAGGCTGTACCAAAACCGGTTTTGATGCCGCATTCAAAATCTCATTTACTATCGGCATAAGTTCATCCGGTCCCAACGAACAATTCACCGCAAGCATATCAACATCAAGTGCCTCAAGAAGCGTAACCATCTGAACCGGAGAAGCGCCCGTGAGCATTTTACCGTTTGAAGTAAAAGTACAGGAGGCAATAATCGGTAAATCTGAGTTCTCCTTAACAGCAAGAATTGCGGCCTTCATCTCATACAAATCACTGAATGTCTCTATAATAAAGCCATCAGCAATATCGTTAACGGCAACAACCTGCTCTTTAAAAACTTCATAGGCTTCGTCAAAACTCAAATCACCCAACGGTTCAAGAAGCTTGCCGGTAGGCGCAATATCAACAAAAACAGAAGCATTCGGATTTATCATTTTACGAGCTTCGTCAGCATTCTCGAGAGCTTTTACAATAACATCCTTAACAGACACATCTGTTCCTTCCAAATGAAACCTGTCCGCACCGAATGTATTTGCCGTAATGCAGTTACATCCTGCTTCAAGATATTCCTTATGAATATCCGTTACTATCTTAGAATCGGTAAAATTCAACAAACGCCCGTTGGTCTTAGCATCAACACCCTTACGTTGAAGCATCGAACCGAAGCCGCCGTCAAACACCAAATATTCCTCGCCAATTTTAATTTTCGAGTTCACAAAACCATACCTCGCAAAGCATAATATTGCTAATTATACACTAAAACAGCCATAAAAAAGACTGTCTTCCGACAAAAAGTCAGAAGACAGTCAATTATAAGTCTTAAAACGTTAAGTCTCTCCCTTACCCTTAAGAGCTACAATCTGCTGAATCTTATATACCATGTTTCCGTCTATATAGAATCTGAATAATTCACCCTTTGAATCATAGATTTCAAAACACTTTCCGATTTTTCCTACCAAACCCTTCATAGTCGATATCTCAAAACGATATTCAACATCTCTCTGCACCGAAGCAAGACTGCGATTCTGATATCCTTTTCTAACCTTTCCTTTGTGATAAGGTATTCCGTCAGTTACATCACAATCGGTTCCGCGATATACTATTGAATCCGGAGTAATATAAACCTTACCGGAACCGGTATTGGCAAAATCAATCTTATCAAAAACCTTAAACAAACGACAGTTAATCTCAAGCTTATAATCAGGATTCTCTACCTGTTTTGCTGTATTCTCACGTTCCCATAACGTCCATTGATGCAAATCTTCAAAAATGACATCTGTCTCATTAACCTTTGCAAGTAATCCGTTAGTAAGCATTCTGACTTGATTACCGCAAGAAGAACAAGTTATCAAATCTCCGCCTTTTTGTTCATCATATACCATTGAAAACTCTTTAAAACATTTAGGACACGAGTAAGCAACATTTTGCAATCCTGAAGCGAGTTTTTTACTCTTATGAACAGGATTTGTCTCACGCGCAAAATCGTTCTCATTGTAATCCAATGAATCCAAAATAAATTTCTGAATCTCCTCTACGGACATCTCAGCTACCTTAGAAGCCGGCAGTTTTTGAGTAAATTCAGCAGTTATCTTTCCGATACGCATACCGCTTTGAGACCATCTCGGATATGTTAAATATGCACCATGCGAGCTGCAAACATATATGGCAGCATTGTTCTTTTTTATTAATTTAGCAACACCGTCATCAAAAGTAATTGACTTGCCGTCAACAAAACGTGTTGCTTCAGGAAAAATAGCAAGAACACCCTTGCGTTTAAGAACCTTCATCATTGCCTTTACGGCAAATGTATCTACTACAAACTGTTTCTTCGGTATTGCTCCGCCCAACTTAAACAAATGTCCCCATACTTTTGAGCGAAAAAGGAACTCACCGGTAACAAAATTCACCGGTCTTCCGTGTGTCAAACGTTCAACCACTATCGGATCAAGGTAAGAAGGATGATTACCGAGAACTACTATCGGTCCCTCCTCCTTTAGATAATCTTGGTCAGGCTTAACTTTGATTTTTGCAAATAAGCAAGCTAAAGGAACAATAATTCTCCCGCCTACAAAACCGTACCAAAATTTACTCGGAACACAACCGATATCGTATTGATATTCTTTTTTCTTTTTTATCGGCTTATCACCATTATCAGATGCCATATATTTTCCTTTCAGAAAAGAAAATTACTGCAGTGACACTGAAAAACAGAAATCACTACAGTAATCATAACACTTTTTACAATGTAAAAAAGTAAACAGAATGTAAATCAATTATTCTTTACATTTTACACTTATTGTATCATTGTTCTCAGATACATCAAACAGTGCAGTTTTACCCGGAGCTACAACACCGTCAAGAAGAGCTTCAGAGAAATTATCCTCTACATATGCCTGAACCGTTCTTCTTAACGGACGTGCACCATATTGCGGATCGTAACCCTTCTCAGCAAGGAACTCCTTAGTTTTATCGGTTATCTCAACTTTAATATTCAAAGCTTCTATTCTCTTTGTCAATTCACCCAACAGCAAATCAACAATCTTTACAAGTGAATCCTTACCAAGCATACGGAAAAATACAATCTCATCCAGTCTGTTCACAAATTCAGGTGTAAATGTTTTCTTAAGCTCATCAAGAACAACGTTTTTTGCATCATCATATGATTTTCCGCCGTACAATCTCTCACGACTTGCCTCATCCTTATCATTCTCATCCTCGAAAGTTGAGAATCCGATACGGCGATTAGAATCGCCGGTAAGCTGTTTGGCACCGATATTGGATGTCATAATGATTATTGTATTCTTAAAATCAACAACTCGTCCCTGACCGTCAGTCAATCGACCGTCATCAAGAATCTGAAGCATAGAATTAAATATATCCGGATGAGCTTTCTCTATCTCATCAAACAGAACTACAGAATATGGTTTGCGACGTATCTTCTCGGTAAGCTGTCCACCCTCTTCGTAGCCTACATATCCCGGAGGAGCTCCGATTAATTTGTTAACATCATTCTTTTCCATATATTCAGACATATCTATTCTGACAAGAGCATCCCTGCTGCCGAATACCACCTCGGCAAGTGCCTTGGCAAGTTCTGTCTTACCTACACCGGTTGTTCCTAAGAAGATAAAGGAACCTGCCGGTCTGTTAGGATCTTTAAGTCCGAGTCTGCTTCGTCTTATAGCCTTTGCTATTGAAGCAACAGCCTCATCCTGTCCTATTACACGTTTTTTCAATTCATCCTCAAGACTCTTAAGCTTATCTGCTTCGGTTGAAGTTATTCTGGATACAGGAATTCCTGTCCATTTGGCAAGAACATTTGCAATGTCGTCAACAGTAAGAACTTCGCTGTTCTCATCCGGAGAAGCATTCAACTGCTCTTCAAGCTTCAGAATTTTCTCTTTATATTCATTGGCAAGCTGATAATCCTCATCATTGGCAGCATTCTCCTCCAAGGTTTTCAGATTATTGATTTTACTGTTAATAACGCTGCTGTTATCCAGGAAGTTAATACGCTTACATGCGGAAGCTTCATCAATAAGGTCAATGGCTTTATCAGGAAGAAAACGATCCGCTATATATCTTGTAGAAAGATATACTGCTTTCTCTATTGCTTCATCAGATATTTTAATCTTATGATGCTCCTCATACTTCGGACGAAGTCCTTTTAAAATCAAGACTGCCTCATCCGGTGAAGGTTCATTAACCATTACCTTTTGGAATCTACGTTCCAATGCCGAATCCTTCTCAATATATTTACTGTACTCATCAAGTGTAGTTGCACCGAATATCTGAAGCTCGTTTTTTGTTAAAAGCGGCTTTAAAATATTCGCAGCATCAAGAGTACCCTCGTTATCACCGGCTCCTATAAGAGAATGCATCTCATCAATAAAGAGAATAACATTCGGATCTGCAACTGCCTCATTGAGAACATTTTTTATTCTCTCTTCAAACTCACCTCGATATTTTGAACCTGCAAGCATTGATGCCATATCAACACTGTAAATCTGTTTATCCTTTATAATATCCGGAACATCACCGTTGGCGATTTTAAGCGCCAAGCCCTCAGCTATTGCAGTCTTACCTACACCGGGATCACCTACAAGACACGGATTATTCTTTGTTCTGCGTGCCAGTATCTGCATAACTCTGTGTATCTCATCATCACGACCGATAACCGGATCAATTTTTCCTTCTTTGGCGGCTTCCGTTAAGTTCTTTGAATACTCCTTGAGTCCTTTCTTCTTATCGCTTTCAGGTCCCTGCATTCTCTGAGAAAATGAATTAGCAAAATTCGCAAACGGAAGCATTCCCGAGAGACCTGTCGGTCCGAACTGTGACGTACCGCTCTGAAATCTGACATTCTTCAAGTCAAAATCCAGTTTCTTAAGCATAGGATAAGCGGTGCCGCAATTAGGTGCGAGTATACACATTACCCTGAATATTTCCATTGAACCAGCCGGTCTTTTCTGCTTTCCGTTTACTTCCATCTCTACGAAGGACAAAACCTTTTTAACTTCATTCTCACTTTGCTTCAATATATCATCCAAAGTGCGGTTCATCTCACCGGCTTCAAAGTCACTGTTGTCTCGATCAATTGCCTTAATCGCTTCCAAAAGTTTATCGAGTGTTACCCCCTTCGATTCAAGAGATTTTTTAATCTGTGAATCTGTCTCGGTCAAGCCGTACATCAAGTGATGTGTACCGATTGATTTTGCAAAAGATCCTGCAATAATCAAAGCATTTTTTGCTGTCTCACTTAAATTCATTTTATCTATCTCCTTTTCTACTCTTTATCCAATATCTGTTTAACCAGTACTGCAATCTTCTTACGACACTCAAGCACGTTAAATTCCTCTGTTCCCAAAGCCAGAATGGACATAACACACTCTGAAACAAGCAATTTCAGTTGTTCCCAAGAAAGAAAGGTCTCATCATTAACAGGCTGTGCCGTCTGAACTATGTAGAATATACTGATTGAATTCACTATATCCTTACGAGAGAAAAGTGTGCCGTATTTTAAAATACCGTATCCGCAATAATAATCATTTTTGTAGTTTTCTATTATTTCTTCACCGGCTTTAAGATACTCACAGCGAGCCTTACGTTCCTTGGCAGCAAACTGAGCTGCCAAATTGTCCGATATCTTAAGAAGTGTATTCTCATCTATACCAAGATTTGCTCTGCTTTCAAGAAAATACAGCGGATTACTTTTATCCTTATTATCAAAAGGTATAAGTTTACAATAGTTTTCCTCGAAAATATTACTTAAACCAACAATACCATTCTTATCAAGAAGTCCCGGTATAACCGCCAGAAATGTAACATTCATTCCCAAGCCGATTTTCTCAATATCAGATGTCAGAAAACCAAGACTTTCGGTATAAGAGATATTCATCTTATTTTCGAGAAAAACAGCAAGTTTATTAGCCTTAACAAAGCAGTTCTGAGTATCCATGCCCGGAAGAACACATTGAATCTTAATATGCTCTCCGTCATTTACCAAAACACTGAGTTCATGGTCATCAGACACAAAAAGCGCTATACCCTGATTGGCTTCGTAGAACTGTCTGTCAACTATTTTCTTACTGTATAGCTCATTATTGAGCTTATCATATTTAGGTACAACTTCTTCAAAATGAATCGGATACTCCGCCAAAACGTCTCTGACCTCTTTTATTACTTCACTTTTACCGGAAGCATCCAATTTTATCGGAAACTTTAATCCGTCTAAATTACGCGAAACGGTAATCTTGGTACTTAATATTACATCATTCTGTTTAACAGGCATTTTACTCATATTAATTGCCCTTTCTGCTCTTTAATTCTTCTTTAAGTCTTCCGGCTAATACGTAATCACGCTGACTTGCGGCAAACTTCATATTCTTCTCTATCTCAGCATCTGAAAGCATACCCAAATCTGCCTTACGCAATTTATCAAGCTTCTCTTCATTACTTATCTCCTTGGAAGAATTATCGCTTACAGCCTGACTCTGTGAAGGAACTTCAGTCTCAGTAGTTCGATTGACAACATTCTCTGAGATGTCTTCCTCACTGTTTATTTCCATTACATCAATTCCGTCTCTGCCTTTTGTTCGTCCTAAATATGCTGTATCAGGCTGTGTAAGCTTAATAAGCTTAGCTATTTGCCCTTCAAAAACCGTATAACAATTTATGCAACCCAAGCGTCTGTTTTTCTGCACATTATGTATAGTTGTTCCGCATCTCGGACAAGTCAGGTTATCATTCGGCATCTGTAACTCCGGCATAACAGTCGTAGAATACTTTACACTTCTGTACACATTGTCTCCGAATGAGATACTGCTTATACTGAAAAAACCACTTTCATCATTATCAAAAAAACCACTCATATATATCCCTCCGTTATCTGTCATTCATCATATATCCGATTAATGCATTCTTAAGAATATCCGATCTTACCATCGTCTTATGTCCCGCATCTACCTTCTCCAATGCGTTGTCCGAGATAGAAGAAAGCAAAGCATTTCCTTCTCTGAGAGACAAGGCACCGGCTCTTATTGAATTCTCAATAACCACTCTTGCCTGTTGTTGAGTAAGTCGTGAATCTATATTGTTATACATCTGCATCAAATACTCACTCTGTGTAAGCGGGGACAACCTTCTGATCATTATCTGACCGCCGCCGCCTCTTTTACTCTCAACGATATAACCGTTGTCAGACGAGAATCTTGTTTTAACAACATACGTTATCTGCGACGGAACACAACTGACCTGCTCCGCAAGATAGGAACGATTAATTCTTGCCTCTCCGCCGTTCTCGTCAATCATATCTTTTATTAACATTTCAATAATGTCAACCATTGTAGACATAGAAACAACCCCTTCCTTCATAGAAGTAAAAAATCAAATCATTTTTGACTTTGATTTTCTTTGACATTTAGATTATGCAGTAAAAGTCAAAGAATGTCAATATTGTTTTTAAGGAATTTTTCACTCCCTTTGAATCAATAATTCAGTAAGCAACAAACTGCAAAATAAAGGCTGTCCCGAAAGCACATAATCTCTCAAGACAGCCATGATTTGTAATTTCTGTTATTTATACGGAAAACAGCATCACCTGTTAAAATAAATATACAAATACATTTTTTGATTTACCTCATAATCAATAATATATGATATCTGATACTTACTGTTTTCATTATCACTCATAGCCAAAATCCATAAACTCGTATCAAGATCCGGTACAGGATGAATATTCTCCTTACTCATTTCATCGTACAACTGTGTGCCATATTCCAAGCTATCCAACAAAACTCCTTCGCAGCCGTAATATTGGGATAAAAATTCCACACAGTAATTGGCCGTCTCTTCGTCGATTTCTATCTTAGCCTGATAACCGCGACGATAAAACATCATTCCTTGCTTATCAATTGCAACTATTTTACGCTCTCCCAATTCAAATGGTGTTGTTCGCTCAATAAGCGCCTTGCTTCTGTCATAAAACAAGCCAAAAGCCAACAAAATCACAAGAAGAGCGGTAATGATAATCATTATCTTATCTCTTTTTCCCATATTAACCTCCGATATTCAAGATAGCTCAAAAAGCTCAAGAGAATTTTTGTATATCTGCCCTGCGACTTTGTTAACATCCGTTGCAATTACTTCTGCAATCCTATTTAACACATATACTACATGTGCAGGCTCATTAATTATACCACGATTAGGTTCAGGTGTAAGATAGGGACTGTCTGTCTCAATTACCACTCTTTCTAAAGGACAGTTTATTAATGTTTCTGCCGTCTTACGGTTATTCTTAAAAGTCAGCGGTCCGTCAAAACCCAAATAGAATCCCATCTTTATTAATTCTTCAGAAGCTTCCTTTGACATTGAACAGCAATGACACACACCCGGATTACTGTAAAGGTTTCCGCCGTTATATAACTCTTTCAGTATGCTGAGACAATCTCCGGTAGCCTCACGTTCATGAAGAATAATCGGTTTCTTTGCTTCATACGCAATAAGAAGTTGTCGCTTAAAAACTTCAATCTGAACATCTCTCGGAGAAAAGTCATAATGGTAATCCAACCCGATTTCTCCCAAGGCAACTACTTTATCTCGGCTTTTTTTGTCGGAATTCAACTCGGAATAAAGAAATTCTTCACTCGTATTGTCATAATCCTTAGCCTCGTGCGGATGAACACCGACTGCACAGAAAAGTTCTGTTGAAGCTGTCCCATCGTATTTTGCCACATAATCCACTGCAGCCTTGGAAGTTTCTATGCTGTCAGCCGGAATCAGCACCTTATCTATTCCGGACAAATGCGCACGTTCCAAAATACTCTCGGGCATTCTCTGCTCTTCAACAAAACGTTTATCATAAAGATGGGCGTGTGTATCAAACACGCCCGTCTCGAATTCTTCACCAAAAATCGAATACTGTACTTCTCTCATATCAGCCTATATCACTGCCCGGTTTGGTATTCGGATCAAGCTCAACAACCTTATAACCGTCACCGAACTTACAAGACAAAATCATACCGTTTGACTCAAGCCCCATCATCTTACGTGCCGGGAAATTAGCTACAAAAGCAATCATCTTTCCGACCAATTCTTCCGGTTCATAATACTTAGCAATTCCTGAGAGAATCTGCCTTCCGCCGAAGCCGTCATCAATTTGGAAACAAAGAAGTTTGTCGGATTTCTTTACCTTCTCACATGAAAGCACCTTACCTGCTCTTAAATCAAGTTTCATAAAATCATCGAAAACACAATTTTCCTTCAGTGGTTCCAAAGGCTGACCGTCATCTTCTTCCTTCTTCTCTCCGGCGCTTAAAGCTTCAAGTTCGGCAATCTCTTTCTCGATATCGATTCTAGGGAATAAAACTCTTCCCTTCTTAACCGTAATATCCTTTTTGAGTTCAAATCTAACATTTGCTGCTTCGAGGGCAGTACACTTCTCGCAAGCACCGATCTGCTCAAAAATCTCAGGAGCAATATGCGGCATTACAGGGCTCAGAAGGATTGTGCATCTTCTTATTGTATCAAGCAAAATATAAAGAACGGTAGAAAGTCTTACCTTCATGCTGTCATCCTTTGCAAGCTTCCATGGTTCATTCTCATCAATAAACTTATTTGCACGTGCAATAACTCTGAAAATCTTCTCAAGACCGTCTGATATATGGAGTGTCTCATAATCAGAAATAACTGCATCATAAAGCTTATCAGTCATAGCAAGGAGTTCTTCGTCAGAATCAATTACCTGCTGTTCTTCAAGAAGAGTTCCTGCAAAATACTTATCAACCATTGCAACTGTTCTTGATACAAGATTTCCCAAATCATTTGCAAGATCGCAGTTTATTCTGTTAAACATAGCTTCATTCGTATAAGGCATATCAGAACCAAACGGCATCTCTCTGAGTAAATGATATCTGATACTGTCAATTCCGTATCTGTCAACAAGAACAAACGGATCGATAACATTACCGGAAGACTTACTCATCTTTCCGCCGCTGAATGTAATCCAACCATGACCGTAAACCTTCTTCGGCAACGGTAAATCCAAAGCCATAAGCATTGCAGGCCAGATAAGAGTATGGAATCTGACAATCTCCTTAGCCATTACGTGAACATCAGCAGGCCAATACTTTTCAAAATCATTATACGTACCATTCTGATAGCCGAGTGCAGTGATATAGTTTGACAAAGCATCGACCCAAACATAAACAATATGTCCTTCATCAAAGGTAACAGGAATACCCCACTTAAAGCTTGTTCTGGATACGCACAAGTCCTGGAGACCCGGTTTAATGAAATTATTAATCATCTCATTTACTCTTGATTTAGGCTCAAGGAAATTCTTCTCCTCATCCAAGAGTAAAGCTTCAAGTCTCGGTGCGAATTCTGACAACTTAAAGAAATATGCTTCTTCGGAAGCATCCGTAACATCTCTTCCGCAGTCAGGACATTTACCGTTCACCAACTGACTCTCCGTCCAGAAAGATTCACAAGGAGTACAATATTTACCTTTGTACTCACTCTTATATATGTAACCTTTTTTATAAAGTTCTTCGAAAATGTGCTGTACAGACTCTACATGGTAACTGTCGGTAGTTCTGATAAATCTGTCATAAGTAATGCCCATTGTTTCCCAAAGCTTTACAAATTTTGCAGCTATCTCATCTACATAAGCCTGCGGTGTGATACCTGCTTCTTCAGCCTTCTTCTCAATCTTCTGACCATGCTCATCAAGACCCGTGAGGAACATTACATCATAACCCTGCATTCGTTTTAATCTTGCAACAACATCACAAGCGAGTGTTGTATAGCAATGACCGATGTGTGGATTTCCGGATGGATAATAAATCGGCGTTGTAATGTAATAAGGTTTCTTCTCAGACATAAACGTCCCTCCTTAATTAATATTTGTAACGCCTTATTATAGACTTAATAGATAACATTTTCAAGGAAATATGTCAGGTAAGAGAATCTGATTTCCTAATATGATTCTTTGATTTTCTTTTTCTCTTTTCCTTGGCTTGTGAGGTCTTCTCAACGTTAACATCACTGTTATTGTTTTCTTCCGAGACAGAAACAATTTCTTTTTCTTCAGGAACAAATAAATCCTTAGCTTTATTAAGAGATACCTCTGCTCTGAATAAATCACCGTCTATTGTCAGAATCAATTTTCCGTCCATAAGTAAAATAAGACTCTGAGCTATCGGAAGACCGAGACCGCTTCCCTCTGTATTACGAGATGAATCACCGCGGGCAAATCGTTCGAGTAACTCATCACTGCTCATATTCAATTTTCGAGATGAAATATTTTTAAAAGCAATTCTGACAAAATTATTTTCCTCGTAGATATCAATATAAACTCTTGTACCCTTCATAGAATACTTGCATATATTTGTCAGCAAATTATCAAATACACGCCACAAATAACGGGAATCGGCAAATGCCTTTATCTTACCTTCAACTCTGTTATTTACAACGGTTTCCAATTCAGATTGTGACAATCTGTCATTAAATTCTCCCAATGCCTGCGACAATACCACGCCTACATCAACCTGAGTAACATTCATTTCAATATTTCCGGTAGAAGCCTTAGATGCTTCTATCAAATCCTCAATGAGTTTCTTAAGCTTTATTGATTGTCTGGACAAAACAGCACAATAATCAGCAATCTTCGGATTATCATTTATCTCCTTGGAAATTAAATCCGTATAATTAATTACTGAAGTAAGCGGTGTTTTTATATCGTGTGATACATTAGTAATCAATTCTGTTCGCATCTTCTCACTCTTGAGTTTATCTTCAACGGCTGAAGATATAACATTATTGATACTGTTAATATTTTGTGCATGAACCAAAAAATACGGAATCATATTTGAAGTATCTATTACGGATTCCATATTACCGTTTACAATATTTTCGGTACCTTCCTTTATTCTGTTAAACTGTCCCGCCAATGCAATCAGTATAAGCACCGATACCAATCTTATTATACCGAAAACTGCCATACACACTGTTTTATCCAAGTCAAAAGCAAATATACTGATAAATTCAGCCAACGAGAAAAGCGACCATATCGCTATTACAAACAAAACAATCTTCTTTTTCGAAAGAGAAACCGAAGATAAAAACCAATTTGTCCAAACAAAAAACGAATTATTCTTAATACGAATGGCCATAGAATCACACATTACAACTATACACATTGCCAATCCCAATGCAAGGCAACAGAAAATTATTATGTGATTAAATACGTCAAGTCCGATATTGGCAATAAATTTAAAAAGTGTCAGCCACGCGATAAATCCGATTACAAATACTGTTATTGCAATAAGCGTAGGCACTTTATCCCAGAATTTCAAATATACTTTATTCTCTTTATCTCTTATTCCGGCCACCTTAAAAGTATAAACAAGGCTTATAACCATAAATATAAAAGAGATAATCAGAAGAACCATGCCGTATCTTATGAAATTTCCGATAAAACGAGCAGTTGTATATGCATAATCATAGTATTCTTCAAATTGAGTTCCGACAACTTCATTCGAAGACGGAATATTAAAATACACTCTGTATTCAGCTTTAGCTTCAGAATTTGCAGGATAACACTTTCCGCTTGTCGTAATACATTTCCAATAATCATCTAATTCTCTTTTACAAAGGTAGTCGCTTCCTATGTCCAAGTATGATGTATTAACGTTTTTTGCATATTTAGGTGATTGATATTTAGAATAGGTTTTCTCTTCACCGTCTATATAAGAAATTCTCTCAATTTTACAATTAAGACCAATCTCTTCTATGGCCTTATACCACTGAGACTCAAACCCATTCTTTCTCGCGTTATACAAAACATCAACTACATTATTGCTTATTATGTTTGTGCAGATGTTAGTATATATGCTGTTTGCATTTGCCGTATAAAAAATAATATCCTTATCTTCACCCGGATAAGCCAGATAGGTCAACAAAGCAACATTCAAAATAACAACGGCTGTTGTAATACAGGCAAAAAAATACACTATTACTTTAAATAAACGACTATATGTTCTTTTCATTATTCCTATCCTGATACTATCAGCCTATCTTCTCCATTTTATATCCGTATCCCCAAACCACTTTAAGATAACGAGGTTCTGACGGATTAATCTCAAGTTTTTCTCTCAAATGACGAATATGAACAGCAACCGTATTATCACAACCGTAAACTGCCGTATCATTCCAAACTTTCTCATATATTGTATCCGGAGATAAAACTATACCTGTATTCTCCAAAAAGCACTTCAAAATATTATACTCGGTTTTAGTAAGATTAATCACATTACCGTCTACAACAACCACCTTTGTTGCATCATCCATCTCTATGCCGCCGTTAACTAACTTGTTATCGCTTTTAGTATCCTCTACAACATTGGCACCGAACATGGTATATCTTCTGACATTTGATTTTACTCTTGCCTGAAGTTCCAAAGGATTGAACGGTTTAGTGATATAATCGTCTGCACCGAGATTTAATCCCAGTATTTTATCCGTATCCTCACTCTTGGCCGATAAGAAAATAACCGGAACACCCGAAAACTCTCTTATTTTGCGAATAGCCTCTACTCCGTCCATAACAGGCATCATAATATCAAGAAGGACAATCTGAATCTCGCTCTCACGTTCTTTAAGTATATCGACTGCTTCTTTACCGTTGTAAGCACAAATAACTCCGTAACCTTCCGATTCCAAATATATCTTTATTGCTGAAACTATATCTTTATCATCATCACAAACCAAACAAGTATACATATTGCCTCCTATAACATAAATCAGATTTTATCTCAAATACCTTAATATTATACACTGTATCAATTTAAGAATTAATTAAGTTTACCATTTAATTTAGTATTAATTATGCTATACTCTTCACATGGACAGAGGAAACGAAGAAGGAAAAATAATTTTACGACGTGCACTTTGGCGCAATTGGTTTAACATTTTTACATGCTATCCTAAATTATCATATGTAGCGCGTCACAGAGCTCGATATTCCGAGAGATTTAAATTACGATTTGTGAAGAGTCTCGTTCGCAAGATTCTTCGTGCATCAAATATTAAAGTAGTAGCCCACGGAACAGAAAACATTCCGTCAAAAGACGGGTGTTTTATTTGTTGTAATCATCAACAAAAATTTGATCCTCTGGCTATTTGGAATACGTTTCCTAAATCAGTTAGAGTGATTGTTGAAGAAGAGGTTACCGACAGACCGTTTATCTACGAGATTTGCGAACTTACCAGAAGTTGCAAAATCAACAGAAACAGCAATCGTGACGCTTATAATGCCTTCAAACACATTACGAGTGATTTAGTAAACGGTGCCAATTACCTGATTTTCCCTGAAGGAGAATACAATTCAGATGTTAAGCATCTTCTTCCTTTTAAGAACGGTTGTTTTAAGGCACCTCTGGGTGCTAAAGTGCCGATTATTCCCGCAGCAATAATCGACTCAAACAAAGTGTTATTGGGTCATTTTTTTCAATCATATAAAATTCATGTATACTATCTTGAACCTATTAATCCCGAGGATTACGAAGGCATGAAAACATGCGAGATATCAAGTATGGTTCAGAGCAGAATTCAGGCCGTTGTTGATAAGTATCAAAAGTGATTATATTTTCTTACGCTGTATTTTTTTCAGTTGCGGTTTTACCGTCAGTTCTGATATCACCTGATTATCAGGACATTCAATAACAAATCTCACGCAATCAGCTATGTCCTTAGGATTAAGATAAGCCATTCTGTCATCCGATACCGTAAAATCGGCATTACGATACAGTTTGGTATCTGTCATATCCGGAAGAATGGTTGTTACCTTCACACCATATTTACGTGCTTCGTCAAACAAACTTGAAGCAAAGCTCAATAAACCTGCTTTTGTTGCACCGTAAGCCGCTCCGTGAGGATTACTTTCAACTGCCGTAACAGAAGCAACATTAATAATTCTTCCGTTGTTGTTTTTTAAGTCTCGAAGCATAATATTGGTGATAATCATCGGAGTCTCAAGGTTGGTTCTGACCATAGTTTTTATTTTGTCAGCATTAAGTTCTTCATGTAATCCGTAATAACCTACTCCGGCATTATTTACAAGCAAATCAAAATCGTGAGTACCGGTTAATTCCTTAATACTCTTTTCGAGCATAGGAGAAAGCAAATCGAGATTTATCGGATGAAACATACTGTTACTATCAAAATCCGAATCAAATGTTCTGCCTATACCATATACAGAATAACCGCAATCTATCAGTGTTCTGCTTATCTCTTTTCCTATTCCTGAAGATGCACCCGTAACTAAAGCCTTTTTTGCCATATTAATAATCCACCTCGAAAATCTTATCTTTATCCATATGTTTCGTGAGCAACGCAAATAAATACTTTTCCATCTCATCCTTTATATGCTTAGGATACTGACATACACCTTCTACGGTATCAAACGGAAACTGACAAACAGCAGAATACGGATAATTTTTGCGCATATCCTTCAAATATTCCTTTGAAATGCGAAAACTTCCCATACTGACATCCCACAAATCATTCCAATCTATATACTCACTTATTTTGTTTACCATATCTGAATAGTGCTGTTTATAATTCTCGCAATAAATCATCGGATCAAAGCAAAAGCGTACCTTAAATCCGCGTTTAATCGCATACTGAGCAGCCTCCAAACGTTCCTTCAAGCTCGAAGTTTTGTGTTCGTACTTTGAGATTACTTCATCAGGAGAGACAGTATAAGCAAAAATCACCCGTTCACACGGTTCAAGCTTGTCATATAGGTCACGCCTGAAGCTTTTGGTACGTATCTCCACAGAAAGATTTGGTTCATTGCTTGTAAAATCTGCCCATTTCTTCACATATCCCGTAACGGAATCCAATGCAATCAAATCCGTATCGTAGGATACACACAGATAAATCTTTTTATCCCTGCACAGCTCACTGATTTGACTGAAATAATCCTCAATATTAACAAATACCACTATATTGGCACTTTGATACATCCCCTTCAGATAACAGTACTCACAATCGAAAATGCAATTCATGACACAAGATGAATAATAAAAATTCTCATTATTAAAATTCTGACACATCGGTGAACCCTGATAAATAAGCTTATCCTTATTAACTGCCAAAATCAGTGCCTGAGTATTACGTTGTTTTCCGTTATCCTGTTTGGGTCTGAAAAAGACATCGCGATAGTCATCAATTGATATTACTTTCGCATTCTTAAATTTGGAAATAATCTTCTGAACCGTTATTGTGTTCTCCGCTCCTTTCTCAACATAAATGTGAGAAAACGGTGTATTATACAATTCGTTTTTTGAGCTCATCCAATATCTCCTTGCCTTGCTTTTTATCAGCCGTTTCCGGCAATTGATTCAAAATCTTTTCAATATCCTGTCCGTTAAGTGAAGCATACTTCACTATCTGTTTAAATTCGTTTTTCATGGAAACCGTAAAATGCAATCTGTCACACACTTCATTAAACATATCCCAATCAACATTATATATCGGCTGAATTCTCATCGTGTCTGATAATAATGAACAAACCTCATTTATATAACTGATATTCTGTTCCACAAGTGAAGTTATATATTGCGATGTAATTCTCTCCTCACCGTTATCCGAAACAATTTTAAGAAAAGTAATCCTGTCAGGCGATAAAAAGCAATTCGCAGCAGTATATATACCTACAGCCTCCATGTCATAAAAGCTGTTATTCTCTATGACAGAAACCGGAGAAGAACATGTAAATAACGATATCTCCGGAATATTAACTTTGTACAGCATATCCGGATAAAATGATTTCTCAGTATTGGCATCCGTTATTTTATTAACAAGAAAAATCTTCCCCCTTAACTCCTTTGTTCCGGCACATACACCTACATTTACTATATGAATATCCGTATTCATCTTTTTTGAGCACAACAATGTCAATTCACAAGCCACCTTTGCCGCTGCTGTAACAGAACCGACTCCGATAATTATCAGACTGATTTCACCATTCTCATCTGTATATTCCTCCAAAAGAATGTTATCTCCGTTGCGTCTCAACTTATATTCTCTGATTAAAGGTACAGCCTCGCAATACATTGCGCAACAAAACAAAATCATAGTATCCACCTCTTATGCAGTCTGAAATAAATTATACAACGGAAATGTAATCACAAAAAGAGTATAATACTATTATGAGTAATGTTATTGATTATCTAAATTGGAGAGGTGATTTATCATTTGAGGTCTCAGAATTCAATGAGGCCGACAGTATGGTATTGTCACTTATCTCTTATGTTGATTGGTCAGGCATTGTTCCCGAAGATTACAAAAATGCTGTTTATCTTAAGGACGCTGCAAAACTGGCTCTCGAAAATGATGATTTGTGTCATATGATAGCCGTAGATGAGAAAGCCTATCGTCAATTACTTGACTTATGTATATGTTCAAAGCGTTTCTCCGATATCAAACTGCTTCACTATATCAGTAAAATCTCTTATGACATTCAGATGCAGTTTGCAGCTTTGGTTTTTGACATAGGAACAGATATAGTAATATGCTTCAGGGGAACGGATGACACCATTGTCGGATGGCAGGAAGATTTTAATATGTCCATTCTTAAAACCGTACCTTCACAAAGCGAAGCTTTGAATTATTTTATCAGCACTGCCAATCGTTTTACGAAGAACAGGTTTATTTTGTGCGGTCATTCCAAAGGAGGAAACCTGGCTGTATTCTCAGCTATCATGTCTCCCGAGGCTTTAACTGACAGGATTAAGTTTGTCTACAGCCTGGACGGTCCGGGATTTATGTCATCTAATGTTGACTCCGACAAATATAAAAAGCTTCAGTCACGCATTACCACTTATGTTCCGCAATCATCTATTGTCGGTATGTTCTTGGATCACGAAGAGAAACACATTGTAATCAAGAGTTCGGCAAGCGGCGGTATTGCACAGCATAACGGATTAACATGGGAAGTATTGGGTAATTCTTTTATACATTTGGAAGAAACTGATAAAAGAAGCAGATTTATTGAGAAAACCTTTAAAGATGCTATTGCCGTTACTTCTGTCGAAGAACGAACAGAACTTGCTGTTGCGTTATCTCAAATAATAGATATGCTCGACAATAATACCCTCACAGGATTAGTGAACAACATACCAAGTTCAATCGTTAAAACAATAAAAGGCTATGATGCACTCAGTGACAGCAGTAAGCGTATAGTTATGTTCTTTGCAAGAACTATCATAAGTAACGGGCAGCAAAACTTAGGAAACGGAGCAAAAAAAGAGGCTAAAGAACGGAAATTTAAATTTCCGCTTAAGCTTAACAGAAACAGTAATTCTCACAATTCGTAAAAAAAACGGTTGTCTCAATCCTCGACAGGTTTGAAACAACCGCTTTATTTTTCTGTAAAATCAATTACTCCTCACTCTTACTGTCTGCTTCCGATTCCGATTTATTATCATCACTGTTAATTACCGCCTCAGCTTCAGCAATACCTTCATCAACAGCTGTCACCTCTTCAGAAGCCGCACTTTTCTCATTTAAAAAGCTCAGGTCTCCGTTATTCTCATATATCTTCTCAAACTCAGGACCGTCAACCTTAAGAACATCCATAAGTCTGGTCGCCAAACCTTCAACAGTGCTTGACTTTGTACGCAAAACCTCAAGGGTCTCCTTGTAACAGTTGTCGATAATATTCTTTATTTCCTCGTCTATCTCATAAGCAGTCTTATCGGAATAACTCTGTACCTGACCGAATGAAGAACCGATAAATACTTCCTCATTATCATCACCGAATACAAGATTAGGAAATTTATCAGATAATCCGAAGCGCTTTATCATATTAGTAGCAACTCTGTTACAGTGCTGCAAATCTGACATGGCACCGGTACTGATCTCACCGAGGAATATCTCTTCGGCAGCTCGTCCTCCGAGTGATACCTTAATCGAAGTGAGAAGCATCTTTTTGGTCTGGAAATCATAATCCTCTTTCGGTTTATAAGCCGTAAATCCACCGGCAGAACCTGCAGGAATAATAGTAACACGATCTACCTTCTCTGTCTCCGACAAAGCACGTAAAACAATCGCATGTCCTGCCTCATGATAAGCAGTAAGCTTCTTTGACTTATCGGTAAGCTTCTTTGAAGTCTTCTCCGGTCCCATCATTACACGGAACATCGCATCATTTACTTCAAGAGGAGTAATCTTCTTTTTGTTACGTCTTGCTGCAAGAAGAGCAGATTCATTAAGAAGATTCTCGAGATCCGCACCCGTAAAACCGACTGTTGAAAGAGCCAGTTCATGGAAATCAACTTCATCCGTAAATTTCTTTCCGCGTGCATGAATCTTAAGAACAGCTTCTCTTCCGTTGGCATCAGGCGGCATAACCATAACCTTACGGTCGAATCTTCCTGCACGGAGAAGAGCAGGATCAAGAATATCTACACGGTTTGTAGCAGCAATAACAATAACATTTGTATTATCGTTAAAACCATCCATCTCGACAAGAATCTGATTAAGTGTCTGCTCGCGTTCGTCATTTCCACCGCCGAGACCGGCACCCCTTTTACGTCCTACTGCATCTATCTCATCAATAAAAACAACGCTAGGTGAAGCTTTCTTTGCATCTGCAAAAAGACTTCTTACTCGTGAAGAACCTACACCGACAAGCATCTCAACAAAGTCTGAACCTGAAATATAAAAGAACGGAACTCCGGCTTCGCCTGCAACTGCCTTAGCAAGAAGGGTTTTACCGGTACCTGCTGCACCGTAAAGAATAACGCCCTTAGGAATTTTTGCACCGAGCTCATGATACTTTGCCGGATTTTTAAGGAAGTCAACTACCTCAGCCAGTTCTTCCTTCTCCTCATCACATCCTGCCACATCAGTAAATCTGATTTTCATCTGATTAGGTTTTGTAAGCTTGGCGCGATTATTTCCGAAAGAAAACACACTGTTGTTATCCTTAGACTGCTTAGCAATACTCTTAAAAATTAAAAATACCAAAACACAGGAACCGATACAGATAATGATATTAACTATCGTACTGATATCAACAGGTTCGGTATAATCATAATATTCAATATGTCCGGCCTGCTTCTCTTCCTCAAGCTTCTCAAGCAACCTGTCTACTGATACCATCGGTATTTTACGAGTTATTGTGAGCTTGTCATTATATTTAGCATCAGTATATGTAAGTTGAACGGTATTTCCATTAATTATTACACTCTCAACATCATAAGACTCGTCATTGATATACTCATACAAATCAGAAAGATTCTCTCTTTTGGTCGTATTGTTTGTGCGAAGCACTGTATAAGACAAAATTATTATGAGAACAATGATTACAGCATAGAAAATCAGCCCTCCAGGTATTCTCGGCGGCTTAAATTCACTGTTCTCGCCCTCATTAGGTTCTTTTCCCAAATTCTTATTTTCCATTATCTTCCTCCACAAAATTAACTACGCATACATCAGGCAGATTGCGATAAGCACCGTCAAAATCAAGTCCGTATCCAACGATGAATCTGTCAGGTATAACCAAGCCCGTAAAATCCGGCTTCAAATCATTAATCCTTCTTTCCGGTTTATCAAAAGCAACACAGATTCTCAGTGACTTCGGATTTAAACCCTCAAGCATATCCTTCAAACACTGAAGAGTGTATCCTGTGTCAATAACATCTTCAACAATAAGAACATTGCGGTCTTTTATGTCAACCGATAAATCCTTATGAATCTTAAGAACACCCGTAGAATTCTCACCTTCATAAGAAGACACCTGCATAAAATCCAAAACAGTCGGCATATTCAATTTACGAACCAAATCACCGGTAAAAACGAATGCCCCTGTTAAGATTCCGACTACAATCAATTCTTCACCGTTATAAACTTCATTTATCTGATTCGCAACTCTGTTTACCATAACTTCAATAGAGTCACGCGATATCAGTATTTCAGACGTATCAATTGTCATTTCTATCCTCTCTGTAAAAGCTAAGCTTTATTAAAGCCGTCGCTTTGTCTTTATTCTGATTCAGACACTTACTTCTGGATTCTTCACTTAAAAAACCTTCATGATGTCCTATACCGGGAACCCACAAAACCGTATCGGTCTCATCTACAATTCCTACTGCATCATCCCGTATAATTGCAGGAATATGCATATCACACATAACATCATTAAGCTTCTTGCTGCATGAAGAACCTGCTCTGTTAAACATCTTATTCTTCAGTCTGTTAGACAAATAAAGCTTTCTATCCTTACTCTCACCGTATAACGGTATAAATAAAGACAAATTATTATACTCTAATTTGCAACTATTCTCAATCTTTTCGAGAAAGAAAGGAAGAGCCAAATTAGGCAAAATTGTATTTTCGGGATATATTTCCGTAAAAATATCGCTGTCGGTAAAAACAAAACCGTCTTCTTTTTTGTATTCCCTGAGAACTTTCGGCAATTCTTCCGGTAAAGTAAATCCAAAAAAGCCCTCATAAAGATAACACTGTCTGCCGAAAGCAAGGTCAATTGTGCGTACTCGCCCTATTCCCGAATTATCTCTTATAAAATCAACCGCTATCCCTATATGTGTATTCTCAAGATCTGTAAGATTTCCGAAAGTGTCTGACCACAATCTTCTTATCATGCGTGATGAGATTGCCTTAGGAACATTAATTACACTCTGGGGCAAAGCCTCAAACTTACCCAAAAAACGAACCTTCTCCGTGAATAATTTATCAACCTCATTATTGATGTATTGCAAATCATCAAGAAGCAATGAATATGTATCTGTTATCGCCGATGTCGGTTCCTTTATTGCTACCTCACTTACGGCAGGCAGAACCTTGTTGCGCCAACCGTTACGGGTACAACATAAGTCCTGATTGGTCAAATCCAACGCATATGGAATGTTATTCTCATTTAAATAAGCCACAAGTTCTTTTTTCTTCTCGAAAAGAAACGGTCTGATGATATTACGATACATCGGTAACGGTGAACAAAGCCCGTCAAGTCCGGCTCCGCGAAAAAGATTCATCAATACGGTTTCAGCCAAATCATCCGCATGATGAGCAACGGCTATTCTGACAACAGATGACGGATTTTGAATATTTATCTCTTCCGTAATACGGTCAAACTGTTCATATCTTAATACACGACCTGCAGTCTCTACGGAAATTTTGTTATCCTGTGCATATTTTGCAACATTAAGCTTTACGGCTCTGAACTGTACACCTAATTCTGCACACAGCTTCCCCGCAAGCTTCTCGTCATTGTCAGCCGCTTCGGCTCTTAAACTGTGATTAATGTGAACTGCAACCAGATTGTATGAATACTTCTCGGAAAGTGCCTTAAGCACATACAAAAGTGCTGTTGAATCAGGACCTCCCGATAATCCTATAACAATATCTGAGGCCTCAAGCAAATTGTATCTGTTGCAAAAGGTCTCAGTGTCATAAACCAATCTGTGTTTTTTGTATGCGTCAGTCCTCATAATATCTCCGACTAAATAAAATCAGGCGGTAAATCAGTATGAAAATCACTGAAGAACTCTTGATTCTCTTCATTGCTTACTTCACCGGAATCAGCAGAAGAAGGTGCCTGTACTCGCTCATCTGCATGATGAATATCCTCTTCAAACGGAGGAATCGAATCTTCATACGGAGGCGGTACGTCGTTATCATTCGGAATATATTCAGGTTCCGGAGGAGGCATATATGCCGGTTCTTCAAAATTGTAATTACCTGCCGCAGCATCTCCGTCAACAGTCCTTGTATAGGAAGACACTTTTGATGTATAACCTGCCGGCATCTCTGAATTCTCGTTAGAAGGCGGATCCAAAAACAACGTCTTGTCCGGTATCCATAATACCTTACAGGTTCCCGTACTTCCTGCACGGTTTTTTGCAACAATAATTTTTGCCGGCAGTGCAGCATGACCGTCAACAAGCATCACATTGCTCTTTGTACTGCCTTCGGATTCAGAATTATCACCGGAATTATTGTTTTTACTGCTCTTCTCATTCTTATTGTGATAATAATCGTCACGATCGATAAAAATAACTGAGTCTGCATCCTGCTCAATAGCACCGGAATCACGAAGATCTGACAGCATAGGAGTATGATCTTCTCTCTGTTCGGCACCTCGGGAAAGCTGTGACAAAGCTATAACCGGAATCTGCATATCCATTGCCAACAGTTTAAGATTACGGGCTATATCAGCTACTTCCTGCTGTCTTGATGAATTCTTACCCTGATTAGGCATAGTCATCAAGCCGAGGTAATCGACAACAACCAAATCAACCTTACCATTGGCACGCTGCTGTTCCAACTTCGATTTCATCGTAAACGGATTGGTCTGCGTATCATCATCAATATAAAAAGGTACTTTCGCAAGACTGACATATGCATCCTGAAGAAGTCTTTCCTCGGCAGGTGTAGTCTGCGAACGCTGTATCTTCTTGGCATCAACCGATGAATTAGTAATGAGTATCTTATTAGCAAGCTCCGCTTTACTCATCTCTAATGAGAAAAAGCAAACGGTCTTATGATAATTAATTGCAACATTAGTGGCAATATTTAATGCCAATGAAGTTTTTCCCATACCAGGTCGCGCTGCAATTATATATAATGCACCGCCCTTCAAACCTCCAAGATGATGATCAAGCCCCTTGAATCCGGTTTTTATCGTTGTTATCTTCTTCTCACCGGTAGCAATCTGGTGAAGTTCCTTCAAATTCTCACCTAATTGGTTAGCCAATAAAGTAAATCCTTTGGAACCGGTCTCACGCATCTTAGATAAACCGCTTACCGCAGAATCAATCAAATCGGAAGCACTGTTTTTATTATCATAAGCATAATTCAGAATACCGTTGACAAACGTAATCAACTTTCTTGACGAGCTCTTACTCTTTACGTTTTGAACATATGTCTTCATATTGGAAGAAACAGTAACGGCACTGTAAATCTCATTCAGGTACTGTATTCCGCCGGTTTGATTAGTCTTGCCTTTTCTCTCTAATTCACTTGATACCGCAACAATATCCAAAGCCTCACCCTTAAGATACATCTCAGCCATTACTTCAAAAATAATGCTGTTTCTCGTATCACAAAAGTCTTCTGCTTTCAATGAATTAATTACAACACCCAAATTAGCCGCATTTCTGAGGCACAGTGACAAAATAGCCCGTTCACTGTTTATATCAGAAGGAAGAGCACGTCCGCCGTTTGCAACATCAGGAGCACCTTCTATTAAGTTATCACTTAAATCTCTGTCCATCGCGTCCTGCCAAACTTTATTCTGCAACTACATTAACAACTACTTTAGTAGATACCTTGGTGTGAAGTTTAACCTTTACATCAAACTTTCCGACATTCTTGATAGTACCGTCTATAACAACATTCTTCTTCTGAATGTCAAAGCCTTCTTTCTTCATTGCATCGGCAACATCCATTGACGTAACAGCACCGTAAAGCTTACCGCCGTCGCCGCATTTAACCTTAAGCTCAAATTCTTTATTCTCTATTTTTGCTGCCAAAGCCCTGGCATTCTCAAGTTCTCTTCTTGCAAGTTCTGCCTCAGCGCCCTTCTTCATTTTTACATCGTTAAGGTTTGCTGCCGTTACTTCCTTGGCAAGCTTCTTTTTAAGAAGGAAATTACGACCGTATCCGTCATTTACATCGACAACATCATTCTTCTTTCCTACATCCTTAACGTCCTGCAATAAAATAAGCTTCATTTTCAGCGCCTCCTATATATCAAAAAAATTAACTATAAAATAATGGACATTCTCTGATGATACTCATCAGGAAATGTCCATGTATTATACAATATTATTCCCTTTGCTTCAAACTAAAAAACTATATTAAATTAGTCAGCAATAAATGGGAGAAGTGCGATATGACGTGCTCTCTTAATAGCAGTAGTCAATTCACGCTGGTGCTTAGCGCAAGTACCTGTCATTCTCTTAGGAAGAATCTTACCGCGCTCTGAAACACACTTCTTAAGTCTGGCAACATCCATAAAGTCAATAACTTCAACCTTATCTGCACAGAACTGGCAAGCCTTTCTGCGTGGACGTCTCTGTCTTGCATTATTAGCAAATTCACGACCTGTCTTAGGTGCTCTATTCTCAGCCATTTTAAACTCCTTATCTGATTGTAACAATCAAGTTAATCTCGAATTAAATCTCGAACGGTAGTGTGTCATCTGAATCGGCAGGACCGAAACCGTCATTCATACTCGGATCAACCGGGATAGAATTCATAGGAGCTGTCGGAGCAGCAGGAGCCGTAGGAGCAACAGGTGCAGCAGGAGCAGAATATGAAGCCTGCGGTGCTGTCGGAACAGAACCATATCCGTTCGGTACAGCCTGACCGTCATTTCTTCCTGAATCGGCAAAATCCACCTCATCAACAACTACTTCAGTGACATAACGCTTCTGGCCGTTTGCATCGTCATAGGAACGTGACTGTATGCTTCCGCCGACCAAAATCTTTGAACCCTTGTGGAAATAACTTCCGATAAACTGTGCAGTCTGTCTCCAAGCAACACAACTGATAAAATCAGCCTGTCTCTGTCCGTTAGTATCTTTAAATCTGCGATCTACTGCAATAGTGAAATTACAGAATGATACCTGACTTGCAGTCATCTTTACTTCAGGTTCTTTTGTTAATCTACCTAATAAAATTACTTTGTTCATGTTAATTCCTCCGTTAGTAACGATTATTCACCAACACGAACTACAATAAAACGCAAAACACCCTCAGTAATCTTGAGAACACGCTCAATTTCCTTAGGTAAATCTGACTCAGATGTAAAAGTATACTTTACATAGAAGCCCTCAGTCTGATTAGCAATAGAATAAGCCAAAGTCTTCTTACCGATTGTATCGATAGCATCAATAGATGTTGCAGAAGCCTCAATCTTGGACTTAATGCTCTCAGACAAATTGTTAATTCCCTCTTCACCCAATTCAGCGTTGAGGATAACTACCAACTGATACTGATTTGCCATGTGTCATTCACCTCCTCTTGGACATTAGGCCCGATAACCTGTATCGAGCAAGGATTAGCTGCATACATAAGAACAGCCTTGTGAGAATATCACATAAACAGGTATTTAGTCAAGATAAATCTTTAAATCGTCTCATTAAATTCGTATTGTTTCTTCTTTTGTTTATCACATGAAGTAATTATACCACACAGACGCGACTAAAAAATGCTTGTTTATTCATTTAATCAGATTCTTTTTACACCCAAATCCTTAAGAATATACGGAAACAAAAGCTCTAGATAAGCTTTTATCGCTTTAACGGTATGTAAATGTGTAACATAATTTTCTCCGGTCGGATCCGGTAACGAGACAGAAAGAACTTTTCCCTGCTCATTCTTTACAACCAAACCGCAATTCGCCGCATATGAAGAAAGCGAATATGCTTTATTTTCCAAAGGAGGAAAATTGTGAATCAATTTCTGTAAAGTATCTTCTCTTAAACATATAATAATATCAGAATCATCGTATACGGACGGACTGCCTCTGAGAGCCTTAAGATATGACGCATCAATACCTGCTGCTTCCTTCAAAGCTTTTAAAGTAAATTCATCGGGCATATCACCGTCTATTGCGTTTATTCCGCATGAATCAGCATAAAGCTCGGCACCGACATCCTCAGACAATACCGAACAGTACGGTAATTCTCTTTTTATAATATCTCTGAAAAGTGCCTCTGCTGCAATGGATAAATTGCGATTTTTATCACAAATGAACAAAACAGAAGCTGTACACGTAGATTTAAAAGAATCCAAAGAACGTTTGCTCCTCAAATTCAAATCATCACCCTTCAGTACAGAATCAGGCATATCCCCCGATTTATACGCCGCCTTCTTAAGTCGATTCATATATGCCTTGGAAATTCCGTCACCGTTGAATCCCATAGCCAAAATAATATCAGTCTTATTAACATCAAGTTCTCTCAACCCGTCAAAGAGACAGTGAGAAGCCGCAGAAGTATCTGCACTTCTTCCGTAAACAAAAAATTCTGTGTGATAATAAATGTTATCATCGCGAAGCATTTCAAGCGAAGCCTTAACCTCAACTCCGGCAAAAACACCTATTCGCGCAAGAGGATTCTCATTTAATATCTCTCTGATTCTGTTCATAAAAGGAAGAGTAATTTTAAGGACCTCTTTCTTCTCATCATCACTCAGCTTAGTAAAATCAAGTTCTGTATCTTCTTCCGTCTCGGTATCTAAAGTCTCGTCATTTATCAATTCAATATCATTCGGTAAATCTATAATCTCAACCGAACAATGCGGGGCATAATGACGATACTTCATTCCGGGAGCCTTAGGAGTCTCACCTTTTTTGAGAGTCGTATTGTCCTCAGAGTTTGTCTCAAGTGCTTCTGAAATCATTTTACCCGTAACAGCTCCCGGTCTTAACACCACAGGGACCGTTCCGGTTGCATCGACAACGGTAGATTCCAATCCGTAATCCGCCTCACCGCCGTCTACAACAGCATAAACATAACCATCCATATCTGCCATAACATGGTCGGCACGCGTAGGTGACGGACTGCCCGAAATATTAGCAGAAGGTGCTGCTACAGGACAATCACAAAAACGCAAAAAATCATTGGCTTCTTTTTTGGAAGGCATTCTGATTCCGACAGTATCAAGTCCGGCCGTAACATTAGAAGGAATCTTATCCGACTTACGCATAATTACAGTAATCGGTCCCGGCATAAAAGCATCAATGAGCTTTTGCGCAACAGGCGTTATCTCCGACACCAGTTCATTAATCTGAGATTTATCCGCAATATGAACAATCAGCGGATTATCACCGGGTCTTCCCTTGGCTTCGAAAATCTTATCTACGGCATCCCTGTCAAAAGCATTGGCACCGAGACCGTACACCGTCTCAGTAGGGAAACCTACGACTTCACCGTCATGAAGGTGCTTCGCTGCAGCCTTTACCGCTTCAACATCCTTTGAAGAAACAAATTCAGTTTTGTCGTATTTTTTTACTCTCATTTTACTTTACCTTAATCTTCATCTGAAATATCATCACTGTTAACAACAAGGTCATCGGCGCCGCCTGCAATAGTAAGTGCGTCTATAATCTCATCCAAATCGCCTGCAAGAATAGCCTCAAGCTTGTATAATGTCAAGCCGATTCTGTGATCTGTTACTCTGGACTGGTGATAGTTATAGGTTCTTATTTTCTCCGAACGTTCACCTGATCCAACCTGATTCTTACGGGTATCATCAACTTCACTTTTACTTTTATTCTCTGCAATCTCAAGTAATCTTGAATTAAGAACAGCCATAGCTTTATCTTTATTCTTATACTGGCTTCTTTCATCCTGACAGGTAACCACCAAGCCCGTAGGAATATGAGTTATTCGTATAGCCGAATCCGTTCTGTTGACATGCTGTCCGCCCTTACCTGAGGCTCGGTAGGTATCAATTCTCAAATCTTCAGGATTAATCTTCACTTCTGTCGGTTCTGCTTCCGGCAAAACCGCAACAGTAACAGTTGAAGTATGGACTCTGCCGCCGGTTTCCGTCACAGGAACACGCTGAACTCTGTGAACACCGCTCTCAAACTTAAATTTCGAGTAAGCACCGCGTCCCTCTATTTCAAAAACAATTTCCTTATATCCACCCAATTCAGTATCATTGGAATCAATAACATTAACCTTCAGACCGTGGTTTTGTGAATACATCGAATACATCTTAAAAAGTGTTGATGCAAATAAAGCCGCTTCTTCACCGCCGGCTCCCGCACGAATCTCAACAATTACATTACGTTCATCACGCGGATCCTGCGGAGCAAGAATAAGTGCTATATCATGCTCTAATGCTTCTCTGTCACTTTTTGCTTCATTAAGTTCTTCGGTAGCAAGAACATGTAATTCGTCGTCATCCGAATTTTGAAGCAAATCCAGAGCATCCCTGAGTTTTTGTTCATTATCATAATATGCTTTTATTCTTGATACCTTAAATTCCAGCTCTCCCAATTCCTTCGAAAGCTTCAAATATCGTTCTTTATCGTTAATGACACTCGGATCCTGCATTGATGACAGAATTTCCTCGTACCGCATCAAAACCGAATTAATTTTTTCTTCGTTAATTGCCATAATTTTCAGTAAAATTTTATCCTTAAAACTATAGAATACAACTGTTCACTTAATTACCGATTATAGGCAAAAAAACAGCCAAATGCATTATACACCATTATGTTATTTTTCTGAAATTGGGATATAATATGAAATACAGGAGAATCATAGAGAATGAATATTGCAATTTTTACAGATAATTATTTTCCGAACATAAACGGAGTATCCAGTTCTATATACACTTTGACTAACGGTCTTATTGCAAAGGGCCATAAGGTTTACATTTTCTCAATTTCCGAACCGTCAAAAAAAATCAAGCTTGTAGAGACCGATCCGCCTGTATTCAGAGTTCCTTCCGTATCTGTTGCTTTTGTTAAGCCTTATCGTGCGGTTAAGCCATATTATATCGGTGTTATAGAGCTTTGCAGAAAACTTAATATAGATATAATTCATTCGCAAACAGAATTCTCAATGGGTATCATGGGACATCTTGTGGCAAAGGCCTTAGGTATTGCTCAAATACACACCTATCACACGATGCTTGAGGATTATACCCACTACCTGACACGAGGTGTAAAGGTTGTAGACAAGCCTGCAAAAATTGCCGCGAAAATGCTGTCCGGTTCTTTTTGCGAATCTGCAAATTCGCTTATTGTACCGACGGAGAAAGTCAAACAGAGCATAATCTCATACGGTGTAAACATGACTACTTATGTTATTCCGTCCGGCATAAATCTGAAACCGTTCAGCACTTCAGAAATCGACATTACACGATTAAACGACATAAAAAAAGAATGGAATATTCTTCCGAGTGACAGAGTAATCTTATCTATCGGTCGTGTTGCTCCTGAGAAGAGCATCGATATGATTATTCGTAAAATGCCGGAGATATTATCTCTGAATCCGAATATTCTCTTTATTGTTATCGGTGACGGACCTGCAATGCCTGAACTTAAGGCTTTAGCCGAAGATTTAAAGCTGGGAGACCGAATAAGATTCCCGGGATTTGTTCCTTATTCTGAAGTGGCAACATATTATCATGTAGGAGATGCTTTCATTTCCTGTTCAACTTCGGAGACACAGGGCTTAACCTACTATGAAGCCTTAGCCGCAGGACTTCCTGTTATCGCCAGATACGATGATTCAATATCTGCCGTTCTGAAGGATGATTTCAACAGTAAGGTCTTTAAAAATCCGGATTTGTTGCCTGAGATTGTAAACGACCTTTTCGAAAGTGAAGAGAAATACAATCGAATTGCATCAAATGCGGTAAAATCCGTAGAGGATTTTGATGCTGATGTATTCGCGGACAAAGTAGAATTAGCGTATATGGAAACGATTAATCGTTATAATAAAAGGCACGCCGACAGAGATGCCACAACAATACATCACATAAAATACAAGGCCGTGGATAATATTGAACACACATGGACCGTTGCATACAAAGGAACAAACAAAATAATTAAGCCGCTAATCAGGAAAACTCACAATTCAAAGCGTAAGCTCACAAAGATTTATAATGACACCATAAATAAACTGTTGGAACTCTGATTATACGTCTGTTCTTGAATATACAGGTTCAGCATTTTCCATTGCAGACTTTGCAAGGTCAGTAGCTGAACTTATAATCATGTAAGGCATTGAATCAACATAGTCTGCGGCCATAATATCAAACTCAGAGAAAATCTTTTTCTGTAATTCACCGGAACACACACTGTTAAAGGCAATTACAAAAAGCCAGCCCATCTCCTTCTCTTCCTGCGAAGAATTAGGATTTTTCTGATATAATCTGAGAAAAATCTTAACTATCTCAGAATGATTTTTTCCGAACTCAGTAACTTTCTCTCTCAAATCTACAGGATATCTGTTACTGTCGCCTATTTTAATATCATCTGCTGAAGGAACAACCTCTGAAGAATTCACTTCAGTCGTATTATTCTCAGATTTATTTTGCGGGAGCTGCTCTTTAATCAATTTAAGCATATCCTTTCCGAAAAGGATTTCCTCATGTCCCGGATTCAAAATAAAGCCGTCAAGCTTAAGCGAGTCATTTAACACAGCCTCAATTAAATCAGGAAAAGATGCAACAGCAGTCCTTTGATTTCTGTTTGCCGCAAAATCCTCAAGAAAAGTATCACTGTCTCCGTATACAACCAAATATGCCTTACCGTCCGGTCCCTGTAAAGCATGAAAGCTTATTTTCTCCGAACCGTCAACAGGTACAAGGAAATTACATATAGCTGCCTCTGCCAGAAGATCAAGCATTGCCTGTTCCTTCTTGGTAACTCTCACTTCCTGCATTAATGCTCTTAATTTCTTATTGCTTAAATCCATCTCAGGCATATTTATTCCCCTTTGCATCAGTTAAATTTCATCAACTCGGCTTTGCCGTTCTCAACAATTATATACGACGGAGCCGAATTTTCCTTCGGTATACTCGGTGAACCAGGGTTCATATATCTGTAACCATCCATCATAATATCCTTTGCTACGTGCGTATGTCCGTTAAGAAGTATAGCATTCTTCGGTAAACGAGGCGGACAATCCGGATTAATCTTGTGACCGTGCGTCGCAAAAATAACGGTATCATCAGAAATCAAATAAATATACTCAGCCATTATCGGAAAATCAAGAACCATCTGATCAACCTCGGTATCGCAATTACCGCGTACGGCTAGAATATTATCAGCCTCACTGTTAAGTAATTCAATAACGGCCTTTGGATTGTAGTCCTTCGGAAGGTTATTACGAGGTCCGTGATAAAGAAGGTCACCCAACAATAAAAGCTTATCACAGTTCAATTCATGATACTTATCGATTATCATTTTACAATGTTCATATGAACCGTGAATATCGGATGCAACCATTATTTTCATTTCCCATTATCCTCCTCGGACCTGTTCTTATCCTTTAATTCGCTTATATATTTAAGTAATACATCATGCTTCTCTTCGTAATTGTTTATTCGTTTCCACACAATGTGCTCTCTTTTACTTATAGAACTCAAGGTATTGCTTATTTTCTCAGTAAGTCTGTTCTTGTCAGCTTCTATTTTTAATTTTTCCTGAGCCATAAGTTTATCATATAATGCCTTTTCTTGTGCACGATGTTTCAGATATAATTCTTTTTCTTCTGCCTTATTTTTTGCATAAAGGTCTTTTATCTCACCGTAACCCTCAATTACAGGAGCTGTTCTTTTTACCACCGGCTCAACATGTCCGTAAAGCTTTATGCCTATCCTGTCGGATACGGCACGAAGCTCATCAGAAGCTTCTTCAACAAGAGTAATTTTCTCCTTAAGTTTAAGAACAGTCAATACAGTAGCTATTATATCCAAAATAAAAACAACTGACAGAACACCTAAGGTTATCAGCTTAATCACCGTAGGAACCCAAACGACAAAAGAGCTTACAACCGGATGAACCGCAAGCATGGCAAATGAACCTGCAATTCCCCAATATATTGAGAATCTGAGGCATATATATCCGCCGAGATTAAGTTTATCGGACGAGTAGTCCCACCATCTGAGCCCGAAAAGCTTATACAGAATAAATCCCGCCACCAATTCCACAGTGGTAGTAATAAGCATTGATCCCAAGAACAGTTCTGCAAAATTATCAATAACAGGTGTAAGTAAAACAACAATTCCATAAAAGCCAATCCCGTAAACCGGGCATATAGGACCGCTAAGGAATCCACGATTCACAAATTCATTTTTCATGATGCCGTGATATATAACTTCAACGCACCAACCGATAAAAGCGTATATATAGAAATAACTGTAAACATCAAGAAATTCCGTCATTGTATGCCTCGTTAAAATTATGTTTTAACAGATTTCATGACTCTGTAGCCACCTGATACGCCTAAGGTCTCACAATTACCGAACAGCTCAGTAAGCTTCTTCTCGGTTGACGGTGCACCCTGCTTACGTTGAAGAACAACATAAATGATTCCGCCGTCATTCATATGCTCATAAGCCTGACTATAGAATTCAAAGACCGTTGATTTTCCGGCACGAACAGGCGGATTGGTCGCAACGATATCAAACATATCGGATTTATCCAGATGTTCGAGAACAGAACCTGATACTATACTGTGAATCGGCGTTCTGTTGCGTTCTGCATTTGTCCTGGCCAAACCTACGGCACGTTCATTAACATCAGTCTGAGTAACGGTAAGCCCTTTAAAAATGGACTTCATTACTATTCCGACAGGTCCGTAACCGCAACCGAGATCAAGAAAACTCTTTCCGGATGTTAATCTGCCGTCCTTCTTAAGATCCTCTGCCATTTTTTGTAAAAGGAAATCCGAACCGTAGTCTATCTCATTTCTGCTGAAAACATTCGTATCGGTTACAAACTCAAAATTCATACCGTTAATTCTGTATTCAATCGTCTTCTTATCCGATTTTGTCACCGGACTCTCGTCGTAATAATGAGGCATTAGCTTAACTCACTTTCTTAGCTATAACACAAATAACAAAAAACTGTCCCATAGCAACACTACAGGACAGTTATCAATTAACTAAACACCAATCATGTTCTGAACAATATGGTAAACATTATTGAACCGCCCGATAACAATAAAGCTATCGTTATCAACAAAGCAATCAATCTGACCGTTCTCTTTTGTCTTTTACTACCCATAAAACCACTTAATGCTCGTAATCAGCGCTCTCTCCGATTACAATCTCCAACTTTAAAATGTCGCCATCACGCATAACCTCAATGCTGACTGCATCACCGATATCGTGTGAATCACGCACTTCCATAATATCACTAGATTCTTTTATTTCAATACCGTCAAATGAAATAATTTTATCTCCGACTTCCAAACCTGCACGTTCTGCCGGTCCGTCCGGTGTAAGCTCTTCAACATAAAGACCCGGTTCAGCACCATAATAATCCCCTTCACTTACAGTACGGATCATTACTCCGAGAGTAGGTCTTCCGGCTACATAACCGATATTAATTATCGACTCGATAACATTCTTTACGGAATTAATCGGAATTGCAAATCCGAGACCCTCTGCCGAAGAAATCTTGGCATTGGTTACACCGATTACCTCGCCGAATGAATTAATCAACGGTCCGCCGCTGTTACCTGAATTAATAGAAGCATCCGTTTGGAGAAGTTCCACCGTATATCCGTTAGTATTAATCTCTCTTGAAGTAGCCGAAATAACACCGACGGTTACCGTACTTTCAAAAGAACCGAGCGGATTACCGATAGCCACGGCCAATTCGCCAATCTGAAGCATATCAGAATCACCGAGAGTAACACATGCCATATTCTTCGCATCCTTAAGCTTAACAACAGCAATGTCTGTCTGTTCATCCGTACCGACTATATCAGCAACATAAGTATCTTCATCACCGGGAACATGAACTCTGATACCCAACTCTTTACTTTTCAAAGCATCAACTACTACGTGCTTATTGGTTACAACATAACCGTCTTCGGAAATAACAAAACCTGAACCTGAGGCTAATATTGTCTTCGGATTTTGTGCATCAACTATATAAATTGACACCGTAGCCGGCATCAGTTTTGAAGCTATCTCACTGATTGAAAGTGTCTCTTTGTTAGGATCGGTTACACTGGCAGCCTCCTCAAGTGAGAAATGAGGATCCACAACATTGGCATTATCCAATATATCCTTAACCTTATTATTCTTCTTATCACTCTTATCTTTCTCTTTCGAGCTGCGATATGCTTCATTATCATAGGTCATCAAACCGACCTTGGCTGTATTGAGCTTATAGATATATATTGTTTGAAAACCGATAATCGCAATCAGTAAAACAGTAACGATTGCAAATATCGTTGATTGAACTGTTCTTTTACGTTTCTCTGTCTTCTCGGTATAATACTTTATCTCTGCCGTACGCCTTGCTGCCTCGGCCTCAGAGACTGAATCCGTATTTGCATTTACTTTTGTTTCTTTGTTTATTGAGGTATCCGGATTTAATTTATTTTCAGTTTCAGTTTTTGCATTCACATCAGCCGGTAAAATGTTATCCGCATTACCAATAAGTTTATCCGAAGTCTCAACAGACTTTGGCGTTTCCTCCGTCTTCAGTTCCTGATTAACAACTTCACCTTCATTCAAGCTTTCTTCCTTATGCTCAAGAGCAGTTGAAGATTTATTCTCAGCTGTAGGTTCATTCCCCGTCTTCGGAGCAAATCTCTCATATCCCAAATCATCCATTAAAATCATTCCTCTTTTCTTACTACTGCTGAAGCAGTTTTTCTTGACAGCTAAATATTATCACTCTCTTAGGAAAAAAATAGTACAAATTAAGGCAAAATTCAATCAAAGAAATCCTGCCCCTCTCTTACCTTTTTTAATTCTATTTTTCCGGTTCCGGTATCCGTGATAAGTTTAATAAATTCATCATTTCTCTCATTAAGACAAGTGACTTCTATCCCTACATCAGCACCGTAATCTATAGAATCCACGCGATGTCCTTCCGTCTTTAAATCATATAAAATCCGTTCACTGAGGCTGTAATCACATCGAAAAGAATAAGAAATAACATCCTTCAGTTCCACTATTCCCGCATTTCTTACAGCTTCGGAAGCCGCCTCACTGTAAGCTCTTACCAATCCGCCCTTTCCGAGAAGAATGCCTCCGAAATATCTTGTAACAACAATAGCCGCATTAGTAATATTCTGCTTGGTTATACACGACAGAATAGGCATTCCTGCCGTTCCCTGCGGTTCCCCGTCATCACTGTATTTTTGCATAACAACATCACCGTTAACTATCCAAGCATAACAATTATGCCTTGCATCCGGATAACGTGAACGAATATCATTTACAAAGGAATTTGCTTCTTCAGGCGTAGTCACAGGAGCAGCATGCCCAATGAACACGGATTTAGTAATCTCTATCTCGGATTTTCCGAGTTGTTTTAATGTAATAACTGACATCAGATCATCTCTTTATATTTCTGGTATCCCATCATCAGAAGGCTCTTATCCTGACTGTAGGTAACACGTTTCAAAGCTTCTTCGACTTCAACAAACTCGGCATTCTCTACTTTGCATTCAGAATTCGGTACCGGTACGGGATTACTGTCCAAAGCTCTCATAACATACCACGAAACATTATTGTGAACCGGCTTCTTCCTGGTTACCGAAAAAAACTCATAACTGGTCTTACCGCAGGCAGCAATTATTTCAGCCTTAATCCCGGTCTCTGTCAAAACGCGTTCAACAGCTTTATCACTGAGTTTCTCGCCTCTTCGAACAACACCTTTGGGGAAAGACCATTCGAGTTTATCATTCTGTTCCAACAAAACAGAATCATTAAAAAACACCAAACCGCCGCTGCAATTACGAATTATCATATACACCTCATTATAAGAAAACTTATTACCCTTATTGTATCATAAAAACATAATATAATTGAGCTTTTCGAAAAGCGAATGTATAATATGTGGGTATGCTTAATCAGAATGAGAAATATAATTATAATAAAAATATTAAAACCAACCGCGAACGCTTCAACGGCTCAGGCGCAGTAGCCCTGCTTCGCGTTCTTGTTAAGCTAACCGGAATTACGGCTTTATGCGGTGCACTTCTGTTCTCAGGTATTTATATAGGTAAGAAAGCATCCATACCTGAAGACGCACCGATGTTCGTTAAAGATCCTGCTGTTACAACCACGGAAACGTCTGCTCAGGTTACCATGGCCGAGATTACGGCACCTCCTACAACAACATTAAGAGAGATTGTTGAGACTCTTCCGTATAATCAGCTTTCCGAAGATTTTTGGGGACCTCTTCCTTCTATAGAAGGCGGCGCAGAAGTTACACGCAACGAAGTCCGCGGTCTCTATATCGGTGCGGCGGCAAATCTTGATGCCAATATCGAAATAGCAAAGAATTCAACAATCAATTCCTTTGTAATTGATTTGAAAGAAACAGACTATCTCTATTACAACACATCAAATCAGACAGCTCGCGAGATAGGCTACGTAAGTGATAATGCATATAATCTCGCCGATGTTTGTCAAAAGTGCCATGACAACGATATCTGGGTTATCGGACGTATAGTTTGCTTTAAGGATGTACACCTTGCAAATGCATACCCTGAGCGAGCTATTTGTGACAGTAACGGAGAAATTCTCCTGTTTAATAACGAAGGATCGGAAGCTTTCGTAAATCCCTATGATACACGCAACTGGGATTATCTCATAAGCATTGCCGAAGAAGCAATTTCCATGGGAGTTGATGAAATTCAGTTTGATTATGTGCGCTTCCCTACAGGTTCCACCGTCAACGGAAACGAACCATATTTCGGAATTGAAGGAGAAGTTCCTTCCAAGTGTGACGCTATAAATCGCTTCCTTCAGACTGCACGAATTCGTATTCAGGATACACTCGGAGTTCCTGTATCTGCCGATATATTCGGTATTGCAGTATCAAGTCAGCTGGACGGCAACATTCTCGGACAGGACTGGTCCAAAGTAGGTCTGACCGGAGTTGACTCCGTTTGTCCTATGATTTATCCTTCTCACTATGCACTGGGAACAATGATGAACGGTCATGTTTTTGAACATCCGGATCTTGAGCCTTATGACGTCATGTTCTCAGCTCTCGAGCTGGGAAAAACTTATCATACACAAGACGGCTATGCCACTGTAAGACCGTATTGCCAAGCTTTTACGGCATCTTATATCGGAGCAGGCAATTACATGAATTATGATTACAACGCTATTAACGAGCAGATAAAAGCCATCCAGGATCAGGGATTGACTGAATTCATTTTGTGGAATCCTTCAGGCGAATATCCTTCGGGCAATTACGGTGGAAATCAAGGTTAATCTTAAGTCAGCAACAAATAAATCAAAAGGTTATCCTGTGCATATGCAGTAAATCTATATTCATCATTTCGATAAATCATACTGAGTATAGGACTGTTGTTATAGGTTGCAACCTTGCCTCCTATTATCTCGCACAAGGTCTCATACATAGAGGTATCATCGCAATCAATTGCAATATTCAGACATTGGATATAAGAAAACAAATTCACCGAACCCGAAGCCTGTTTTGTCGCAATATAGTACAAATTACCGAGATTTTTCTGATTTACAACAGCACTCTTAAGATATGCAAAGACAGCAGGTGACAATTCGCCTACATCCGCCATATTCAAGGCAGTCTCTATCGAAGCAGATATATCAACGGCGCCGGACTCATTTCCCTCAAATATGTAATGAATTGTTCCGTCTTCATTGATTTGATAAGCATATGCATAAAACGGTACATCTTCTGAAATAAAGCTCTCCTTCACTATTTTCAGCGCCTTATCATATGAACCTGCAGGAATAAATTTGTTATTCTCAAGATTGCGAATAAGTCTGAGATTAACACTTCTCATCTCAACTCCGTCAATTTTGTCGGCCTTTACGGTATTGTTATTCGGGAGATTCACATCCGATTCTGTTCTTTCCTCTTCAACCAACGCTGTTGTCCCATCACCGTTTTCCACATAAATGCTTTGAAGCGTAGCAAAGCTTATCTCTGATTCAACTATATTTCCTTCTTCATCGAAAAGGGACTTCGAAGCATTCTTAATTCTCTCATAGTCACTTGTAGAACCGAAAACCGAATAATATTCAAGAAAGCTTTCCAACCAGACAATATTATCATGAACCGATACGTTCTGTTTATCAGCGTCTGCCTCCGACGCCAAAAGAGAACCCTGCGAGGTTGCAAATCTGTCGTACACTTCATCAACAAGAGACATAGCAGACAATCTGTCATTCTGTCTGACATAAACCGACAATAACAGTGCCTGATCAGTAAGAGAATAACGGCTCGCAAACTCAGGCTTCTCTTCAGTAAGCTGTCCCTGTATCATATAATATTCCGGAATGAGCTTATCGGAAACAAGCATAACCGACTTAGTTCTGGACCATATATAATCAGCAGTCAGATTATACTTGGAAGCGCTGTTCTGCTCATCATAATCAACTCTGCTTTGAGCCTCAAGACTAACCTGTTCTTTGTTGCCGTAGTTATGGGCATACCACAAATAAACAGCACCCAAAATCAACAATATTCCCGCTCCGACAAAATACTTCATATTTTTTTGTCGGAACAAACCTTTAAAAAAGCTTTTCATAATATTTCCCGTTTGTTTCTGTTATAATGCATATACAATTATACATTAAAAGTTTTAAGAGGGAATCATTAATGCGAGTTATCGGCATAGTATCAGAATATAATCCATACACAAACGGACATGAATATCTTGTACGCGAGGTCAGACAAAAAGTGGGAGATGAACGTGCCGTAGTTATATCCGTTATGAGCGGACCGATTACTCAACGAGGTATCCCTGCGTTGCTTCCGAAGCATTCAAGAGCGAAAGCATGTCTTGTATCATCAAAACAAAAAAAGGATAAGTCATTTTACGGAAGTGATTTGGTATTGGAATTACCGCTTTGCTTTTCCTGCGCACCCGCATCGGAATTCGCGGCAGGAGCTGTCAAAACTCTGACTGCTACAGGAGTATTAACAGATATAGCCTTCGGTATAGATATAAATGATTTCTCATTAGTTGAGAAACTTGCAAAATATGATAATGAAATAAAAACTTCTTCCGAATATTCGACTCTGCTTAAAAGTAAATTATCTGAGGGCTCTTCCTTCCCTTCCGCCTCTGCTTTCGCAACAATTAATGCTATCAATGCAAATATTGAATTAAAGGAAGCTTTCGCTGATACGGATCCGGAGTCAATATCTGAAGCATTACGCAAACCAAACTCTATACTTGCGTTCGAGTATTTAAAGGAAATCAATAATTACAATCGCTTAAATAAGTCTCATCCGATTAATGTACATATGATAAGAAGGCGAGGCGAGGATTATTCGTCTCAAAATATATCCTGCTATGCTTCGGCAAGTGCAATACGAAGCAAGATATATGACGACATCAGTCAGATTGATTCTGTCGCACACCTTGCAAAGGAACTTGCAGGTCACATGCCGGATCACTCTCTGGCTGTAATGCTTGAGGATTTATCATTTAAGCGTTACAGACTTCCTTCCTATAAAGAATACTGTCGTGATATCTTAGACAGAATATCTGCCATGTCCCCTTCTGAGCTTGAGGAATATGCTTATATGGGAGATGAGCTCGCTTCATATCTAAAAAATAAGGTTAACTCCAAACTTAATGATGAGACACTTGATATAGGACTTTGGGAAAAAGAAATGACTACAAAGCATTTCACTTCGGGAAGAATTAACAGAGCCTGTTCCTCCCTTTTAATCGGTCGCAAGCGTGATATGGCAGGACCTGACATTAAGCCGCTGTACATTCGCGTTCTCGGCTTTAATAACGACGGTCGCTACTGTCTCAAAGTAATGTCAAAATGTGCCAAGCTTCCCGTTATTCACAATCTCTCCGACTTCAAAACATGCAGTGAGGAGATAAAAAGAATGGCTGAGCTTGATATTATCGCAGCCAATATCCAAGGTAAGTATCTTCATATGCCGTTAAATTACGAATGGGAAGAAATGCCGATAATAATTAAATAGGCAACTTCTGTTAAAAAGTTGCCTAAAGCTTATATCCCGAACAAATCAGTTGTCTTTTGCACTTTGTCTGCACTCTTTACACCAAACGGACACCTGTTCTCGCACCCGCCGCAACCGACACATTCCGATGCATGATGTTTCAATAATTCATAATGGGACTTAACTGTAGCCGGAACTTCATTTTGCATTACAGCCAAATCATAATACTTATTAACCATAGCAATATCTATATCCATAGGGCACGGTTTACAATGGCCGCAGTAAGTGCACTGTCCTCTGTAAGAATGAAGCGGTGCATCGGCAAGAACAGATGCATAATCCTTCTCAGCTTCTGTTGCTGACTCATAGTATACTGCATCATCAACTTGATCCTTGGTATCATAGCCACATAAAACAGAACTTACGCCAGGTCTTGTAAGTGCATAATGAATGCACTGAGAAGGTGTAAGACTTACACCGAAAGGTGATCTTGAAGCATCAAACAACCTTCCGCCTGCAAAGCCTTTCATTACGGTAATACCAACATCATTTTCTTCACAGATTTTATATAACAGTGCTCTGTCCGGACTTATTCCGGTCAGTTCCTTATCGTATTCATCAGCAAACATGATATTGAAATCCTCATTGGCAGGAAGCATATCAAAAGCCGGATTTATGCTGAACAAAATCATCTCAACATAACCAGATTGTGCTGCCTTAGAAGCAACCTCCGGATTATGCGAACTTATTCCTATATGTTTAACAATACCCTTCTCCTTCAGTGATTTGACATATTGCAAATACTCAGAGTTTTGAATGCTTTCCCATTCTTCTGCAGAATCTACAAAATGAATCATTCCCAAATCGATATAGTCGGTTTGTAATCGTCTGAGCAAATCCTCAAAAGCCGGTATGACATATTTAATATCACGAGTCTTGTAATACTGCTCATCCTTCCATGTGGAACCTATATGTCCCTGAACAAACCACTTATCTCTGTTTCCCTTTATTGCTTCACCGATTATATTCCTGGATTTAGGATCCGGCATCCAACAGTCGATGATATTAATACCTTTATCCGACGCATATTTTATTAAATCTATGCTTTCTTCCTCTGAATGTCTCTCAAGCCATTCTCCGCCGAAGCCAATCTCACTTACCATTAACTCTGTCTTACCAAGTCTCCTGAAATTCATAGTATGTCACCTCCAAATTGAAGAATCAGTCCATCATATTTTCGCAAAAAAAATACTGCCCTGCAATATGCAGAGCAGTAATGAATAATCTTCTGAGATTAAGCCTGTGCCTTAGCAGCAGCCTTAGAAAGTCTTGACTTCTTACGAGCAGCAGCGTTCTTGGAAATGTATCCCTTAGCAGCAGCCTTATCCAAAGTCTTCTGAGCTGTCTTCAAAGACTCAGCTGTATCGCCTGTAGCAATGGAAGCATTAGCCTTCTTAATAACTGTACGAATCTCGCTCTTCTTCATCTTGTTAGCCTCAGTCTTCTTCTCTGAAACCTTAACGCGCTTAATAGCTGACTTAATGTTTGGCATTATATTCACCTCCATCGTTAGTAATCGTTTAACACCGAGAGATTATATCATGACGATGTTTTTTAATCAATAGTTATTTTTAAATTAGTTAAGTTTAGTGAAACATGAAAGAATGTCGTCTAAAGTTATGCTTGCATCAGGTGAAGTTGTGATTGTAATCATAAGAATCGTATCATTCAATGTAACATATGTCTGATAGGTAGCCATAGTCATTCCGTAAAGATTATACTCCAAATGAGCAGTCCAAACGTCCTCACCAAGAAAATTCATCTGCATAGCTTCACATACAGCCATATCTCCATCTTCCATTCCAAGCATATCAGCCATCTGCGAACCAAGCATATCAGTATATGACTGACAAATCTCCTCACTGTCCATTGAGAAGGATTTCATCATTGAAGAACATGCCTGAACCTGAACATTGGACAACACATCTACAGAACTGTTTGCGGTAAGAAGCAAAACAGTGCCGCTGTTCTCAACCATTTCTTCCCAGTTCTCAATATCCAATATCTCAGCTCCGGTTGTAGCAGAAGACATATATGCATCATTATCCATAATAGTCCACTGACCGTTACCTTCAAATTTAAAACCATAGTAATCGTTTGTATAAACATCACCGTCTACAGTTCCGAGAAACTCTTCAGAATTGTCATCAGCACCTGCAACCGTTGTCTCTGAAGTTGTCTCCTCTGTAGTTTCCTCAGTTGTCTCTACAGTAGTCTCCTCTGTAGTCTCTTCTGTAGTTTCCTCTGTTGTCTCTTCGGTTGTTTCTTTTGACTTCTTATCATCGTCGTCATCATCGTCGTCATCATCGTCATCTTTTTTCTTCTTATCTTTTTTCTTCTTGTTGCTGTGATCTGACTTCTCAGAATCTTCAGTCTTGCTGAACAAATCACCTACAGAATCACAAGCTGTGAATACTGTTGTTGAAGAAAACGCCATTATCAATACCAAAATAACAGCTGCAATTTTTTTCAAATTTTTCATAAAATAACCCTTTCTTTCATTATGAATATCAAAATCATAAATTCTCATCTCAAATAGACGTATATCTACCCATAAAACATATTACAATATTTTTATTTTCAGTCAATCATTTGTGTTTTGTAAAGAATGAACAAATCTCATTTATGTCCTGACCTTCCGAATATACATCAATTGTCAAACTTAACACCTTACCATTCATCATAAAATACGACTGGTAGTATTCCGGAACAGCGCTTCCTTCATTATAAACAATATGCGCGGCCCAAATTTTCTGTCCTGCAAAATCAAGTTGTACTGCTTCAGACATCTTTATATCATCTGAAGAACCCATTATCTCCAAAAACTGCTGACAGATTGTCTCATCAACAAAAACCGTTTCACTCATAGCATCAGACATTATACTGATTTGAATATTGGTTTCTTTGCTCTCCTTGCTCTCGGCATTTAAAATAACTGCTACTCCGTTACGCATTACAAATTCGCTTATTTCAGTATTCTCGGCCAAACTTTCAATAAATTCTTCATATCCGGTCAGTATGAAACGGTCATTTCCGTTAAAATCAAATCCTAAATCTTCATTAATGTAAATATTACCGTCTATATGCCCAACAACAGTCTCGTCAATATTATTTACCGTCTCTTCGGGTATTTCATCACTGCTGACTTCAGCTGACACTTCCTTTTCCTGACTTACTGTGCTTTGTTCTGTCGAATCTGTATTATCGGAAGCTTTGCACGATGTATAAATCGTAGTCAAAGACAACATCATCACTGCTGAAATCAATGCTATAACTCTTTTATTCTTCATTACTTAAATACCTCACCAATTATTTCTTGTTGCTTCATACATTGCTATACTGGCCGCAATAGGTAAATTCAGGCTGTCTATGTTATGAGTATGTTCTATTCTAATAGGCTGTCCTATCTCACTGAATTCACGCGGGAGACCGGTTGCCTCATTTCCCAAAATCAAACTGAAATTCTCTTCTATCGGAGTATGCTGCATTTTTGAGGAACCATCCAACATAAAAGGATAAAAATTATTATTCGGGAATCTTCTTCTGTAATCATCAAAACTCTCGAAAAGCTCTACTCTGACACGTGCGGCAGCACCCATTGAAGCCCTTACGGTCTTCGGATCAAAAGGATCAACGGCAGGAGTGATAACAGCAATATTCTCTATGCCGAATCCAAGCGCACTTCTCATAATAGTTCCCAAATTTCCGGCATTCGAAGGATTAACCAAAACTATATGATTTCCATCTGTAATTGTTGCTTGTCTCTTGGCAACCACAGCTATAACAAAGCAGTTTTCCTTTTGTGAGAGGATATTAAACGGTTTTTCCTCCGTCACCATAGGAATTTTGTTTTCTGTACAAATCGAAGTTATTCGTTCCTTGGTATCCTCAGCTCTGAAGTCAGGATGAATAATTATTCCTTTAACATTCTCTGTATCATGAAGCAGATATTCCATTACTACCGTCGCTCCAAGTGCATAAGTAATATCATCTTCTTTTCTGTAACGTGTAATCTTCATACAAAATCACCTTAATTTCAATTTAAAAAAATACATAGAAATGATACCATACTTGTATCGAATTAACATGGAGGTTTTTTATGTCAGGAGCAAAATTATCTGTTTCCAATTATACCAAATTATACGCAATTCTCTCTTACATCCCCGGGCTGTGGATTATCGGTCTCTTCAAAGATACCGATAACAACTCATATATTAACTCTCATCTGAGGCACGGCATTTATTTTTCCTTATGCGATATGTTTGCCTGGGTACCGGGCATCGGTCAGTTTATGCTTATAGCAACACTTATATTGAGAATATTGGGAATAATATATGCTTGTACAAACCGCATGTATGAATTCAGTCTTCCTATTCTCAGCACCTTTGCAAACAATCTCTTAAGAAAAATGACTATGCGCTGATATTTTTTCAACTTTATTGCGTAAACCTATTGATTTTTAATTAAAGCATGTGTATAATGCTTCTTGCATTTCGAGGTGTAGCGCAGTTGGTAGCGTACGTGCTTTGGGAGCATGGGGTCGCAGGTTCGAACCCTGTCACCTCGACCATGTAAGGCTTGAATCCATTGGGTTTAAGCCTTTTTTGTTGTCTGTATTTCTTCCCAAAACAAGATTGAAGGCAACAGATTTATATGATAGTATTCGTACAACAATAACTGATTCGAGGAACATTATATGAAAAAAATTGCTGTAATATCAGGAGCTTCAAGCGGAATAGGAAAAAAATTCACTGAGACAATAAGTGAATTCTGCGAGGAACTGGATGAGATTTGGGTTATAGCCAGAAGAGAAAGCCGCTTGGAGGAATTACAGACCCCGTTTCCTATCAGGCCGTTAGCAATGGATTTGACAGAGCGTGCAAGCTTCGACCGCTTCTCAGAGTTACTGAACAAAGAAAGACCGAATGTCAGATTGCTTATAAATGCGAGCGGATATGGTAAATTTGAGGCCACACTCGATACCGAACTTAGCAGCAATCTGAATATGGTTGACCTGAATTGCCAGGCACTTCAGGCTATGTGCCAACTTACAATTCCGTTCATGTCACAGGGAAGCAGGATTATTAACATTGCTTCGGTCGCAGCCTTTCAGCCTATTCCGTACATAAATGTTTACGGTGCTTCCAAGGCTTTTGTTTTATCATACAGTCGTGCACTGAACAGAGAGATGAAATCTCACGGAATCAGCGTAACAGCAGTATGTCCGTTCTGGACCAAAACAGAGTTTTTCGCACGGGCTGTCATTTCTGACAAAGAACCGGTTGTAAAAAAATATGTTGCCATGTACGAGCCGGAGCAAATAGTAAAACGTGCCTGGCACGATGCCAAACGCGGCAAGGACGTAAGCAAATACGGTTTTATTGCCAGACTGCAGGCCGGTATGTGCAAAATATTGCCGCACAACCTGATTATGTCGATTTGGATGAAACAACAAAAATTGAAGTAATTTATTATCCCCTTTTCGCAAAGAAAAATAAATTTCTCTCTTAACATTTCCCGAAAAATGTTTTACTATATTCTTTGCAATAAATTGTAATAAATTATATTAAAGGAGAATTGGTATGGATCTTTCACCACTTCAAATTGCCAGATATGAGTATAAGCCAAAGCTTCCGGGAATGCTCAGAAACGGTATTTCAGAGATTTGCGTAAAGGAAGGCGCTGAGACACAGAGTGTTGCAGACCAGGATAAGATTAAAGCTCTTTTCCCTAACACATACGGTAAAAAAGAGATTACTTTCGAGAAGGGACAGAACACTTCAGCTTCAAAGAAGCAGGTTGTAGGTGTTATTCTCTCAGGCGGACAGGCTCCGGGCGGACACAATGTTATTTCAGGTCTTTATGATGCTTTGAAGGCTACAAACAAGGACAACGTTCTTTTGGGATTTAAGAAGGGTCCTGACGGACTTCTTAAGAATGATTATGTAGAATTCGATGACAAGTTCATTGATTCTTACAGAAATACAGGTGGTTTTGATATCATCGGTTCAGGCAGAACCAAGCTTGAGACAGAGGAGCAGTTCAACATCGTTGCTGAGAACGCTAAGAAGAACGGTCTTACAGCTATCGTTATTATCGGTGGTGACGATTCAAATACCAATGCTGCTACACTTGCTGAGTACATGGCTGCAAAGAATACAGGAATTCAGGTTATCGGTTGTCCAAAGACTATCGACGGTGACCTTAAGAATGAGGATATCGAAGCTTCCTTCGGATTTGATACAGCTACAAAGACATACTCTGAGCTTATCGGTAACATTGAGAGAGATGCTAACTCTGCTAAGAAGTATTGGCACTTCATTAAAGTTATGGGTCGTTCAGCTTCACACGTTGCTCTTGAGTGTGCTCTTGAGACACAGCCTAATATCTGTCTCATCGGTGAGGAAGTTGCCGCTAAGAAGATGTCACTTGCAGATATCACAAATTATATTGCTGACTCTGTTGAGAAGAGAGCAGCTAACGGCAATAACTTCGGTGTTGCAATTATCCCTGAGGGTATCGTAGAGTTCGTTCCTGAGTTCTCTGCTCTTATCGCTGAGATCAACGAACTTCTTGCAGGTTCAAAGACAGAAGAATTCAACGCTCTTCCTGATTGGCAGGCTAAATATGACTTCATTAAGGCCGGTCTTACTGCTTCTGCTTTCGCAGTATTCGATCTTCTCCCTGTAGGAATTCAGCAGCAGCTCTTCCTTGAGAGAGATCCACACGGTAACGTTCAGGTATCACTCATTGAGTCTGAGAAGCTCTTCTCTGAGCTCGTTAAGAATGAGCTTGCTAAGAGAAAGGCTGCAGGTACTTATGTAGGTAAGTTCGGAACACAGCATCACTTCTTCGGTTATGAAGGAAGATGTGCTTTCCCTTCTAACTTCGATGCTGATTACTGTTATTCATTGGGCTTCAACGCTTTCATGCTTATCCAGTACGGTTATACAGGTTACCTCTCAAAGGTATCAAATATCTCAAAGCCTGCTGAGGAGTGGATTGCCGGCGGTATGCCAATCACAAAGATGATGAATATGGAGAGAAGAAACGGTCAGGATAAGCCTGTTATTCGTAAGGCTCTTGTTGAGCTCGACGGTAAGCCGTTTAAGTTCTTTGAGGCAAACAGAGAGAAGTGGGCTGTTGAAACAGCATTTACATATCCTGGTGCTATTCAGTACTATGGTCCAGCTTCAGTTTGTGATCTTACAACAAGAACTCTTGCTCTTGAGAAATCATAATTTGTATATCAAGTAATAAGTATTAAGG
>JAKSRF010000039.1 GCA_024403755.1 Clostridia bacterium | reverse complement strand
ATAATAATTTTGGTGAATTAGGAAGAAGAGAATCAATTACTAATGATGATTTATTAATACTATAGAATCTGATAAGCAAGCTCATTACGAGTTTGATGTATTTTTGATTTCTTAATATATTTACGGCTGATTCAGATTTAGATTCAGATTTAGATTCTGTATCTGATTTATCTGTAATGCTTTGTTTGATTGATTTTATATTAGCTGCTTGTTATAGAATTTCTTTGTTGTAGTTATGATTGCATTTCTAGAAGTCTGACACGAATCTTTTAAATTTCTGATTATTATATATTTATATGACTGTTACTATATATTCTTTTTATCGTAATTTCCATTACGGATTCAAAGATTTGTCAGTATAGTCTGTGGCTCTTATATTAAGACCTCTTCTTCTTTTTATCCGTAAATCCCCTGCCGCAAATATGTTCGTTTTTTATATGCAAAAAACGAACATATTATTTATAGTCATATTTTCGGGAATCAACACTTTACAGCATTCAAAATGAACTCTCTTGTGAGAAAATCTTTTCGAGCATAAGGTATTACCAGACCCGCGTTCATAAGAACGTTTCCGTGAAGTAAAATATCTTCCTTATATAAAGGTGATGAGATTTTGTATAAATAATCCGGATTTAAGCCCTTAAGTCGAATCTTGAGTTCCCTGTTATTATGCCTTGCTGCAACCTGTACAAGAGTGAAAACAGCTTTTTGCTTATCCTTTGATATTATCATCCAAGAATCATGCGTTTGATTATCATTATAAGAAGATATGCGGTAATAATCTCCGCTCAAAACCAAATCCGAGATATTTTTATAGTCCTCAATGTGCTCTTTAAGTTCTGCAAGTTCAATATCGTTAAGCTTTGTAATATCCAGTTCGCAACCGAAAGTACCAAATGAAGCCACTTTCGAACGAGTATACATAGGAGTACATCTTCCGACTACTTCATTAGGACTTACTGAAACATGACAGCTTATTGTTGAGAGAGGATAGCATAAAGCCGTACCTTCCTGAATAGAAAGTCTCTCTATAGCATCAGTATCATCCGAAGCCCATATCTGCGGGCTGTAATAAAGCATTGCAGGATCAAATCTTGCACCGCCGCTGGAACAATTCTCGATAAAAAGATACGGGAATTCTTTAAGAAGCCGTCCCTGAATCTCATAGACTCCCATAACAAAACGATGTGACAGTTCACCGATATGTTCTTTATCAAGATAGCTGCTGCCAAGGTCAGTCAACTGTCTGTTCATATCCCATTTTATATATTTGATATTACATGAAGAAATAATATTCTTAATTGAATTAAAAATGTATTCTCTTACTTCAGGATTAGATAAATCAAGAACAAGCTGATTACGTTCCAACGCCGGCTCTCGGCCTTCTATTTTAATTGCCCAATCAGGATGCATGGAATTCAGCATAGACACCGGAGATACCATTTCAGGTTCAAACCAAAGACCAAAATCGAGTCCTATATCATTTATTCTTCTGACTAATTCCGGCAAACCGCATTTTATCTTATTCTCGTTAACAAACCAGTCGCCAAGGGAGGTATTCGGATCATTACGGGTACCAAACCATCCATCATCCATAACAATCATATCAAGACCGATTGACTTAGCTTTACGCGCTATAGACAGAATTTTCTCATCATCAAAGTCAAAATAAGTAGCTTCCCAATTATTAATAAGAAGAGGTCTCTTCTTAAATACAAAATCAGGATTTATTAAATGTTTTCTGTACAAATCATGATATGTGCGACTCATACCGCCGATACCGCAGTCAGAATAAACAAGTACAACCTCAGGAGCGCTGAAACTCTCGTTTACATCAAGATGATATCTGAAATTATGCGGATTTATACCCATACTGTATCTCAATTCACCAAACTGAGTAATCTCTGAAACCGCCGTAAAATTACCGGAATATACGAGATTAAAACCATATACGTCTCCTCTGTTTTGATCGGCATTGCTATCCAAAATCGCAACAAAAGGATTAGCCTGATGTGAACTTCTTCCCCTGGTCGAAGAGATTCTGTGTTCCCCTGCCGGAATTCTGTATCTTTCAATCTTACGTTCCCTGCCCCAATTTCCGTGAAGTGAAATCATGTCATAGTCGTAATTTTCCATATCAATACAAACAGAATACATTTTATTAAGATATATAGGAGCATCGGAAGTATTTACAATCTCTGCACTTCTTACTATTGCATCATTATCATCGAAAATGGAATAATACAACTTTAATTTAATACCCAATACTTTATCCGAAGCATAAATAACCAATGTCTCACTCTTATTATAAAGAGAAGGCATCAAATCCTCATGATTACGATTAAAACCGTTCTTGATTATCTCGTAACCGTCATAAGTAAACAAAACCGCATTGTTACCGTTACAGTCTTCAATTTCTATTGAATTCTCTCTGAAATCGCCTGTATTATCACCACAAAACTCAAAAGGAAACATATTCATAAAATTAAGACGTTCCTGCGGAAGCTCAGACGGAAGCCAATGATTATCATAGGTTCTCAATAAATAATTTGTATCGTCATCCGATATCAGTTTTCCGTAATAAACATGCGCAATAAAACCTTCTGTATCGGTTATTGAGATAATATATGAAGTTCTTAATGTGTCAATTTTAAAAAGCTTATACTCGGATAAATATCTAATACTCATAACGATGCTCCTTATTGAGAAAACTAATATAATTTTACCACACAGTCAGATTAATCCTGCGTCTTTTTCATATAAAATAGGTTACATTATTCAACAAGCATCGCATCACTCGCTTTACAAAGAGCAACCTATCGTTGATAGGAACTCAAAACAAAATAGGGACTGTCTCACTAAATCCTGAGACAATCCCTATCTGTAAAAAACTTACAAATTTATAAGCAATCAGATCTTATCCAAAGCCTGCTGGATATCAGCAATAATGTCATCAGCATTCTCAAGACCGACTGAGAATCTGATAAGATCAGGAGCTACACCGGCCTCAGCGAGCTGCTCATCAGTAAGCTGACGATGTGTATGACTTGCCGGATGCAAAATACATGTCTTAGCATCTGCTACATGTGTAGCAATTGTTGCAAGTTTAAGACTATCCATAAATTTAATAGACTCGGAACGTCCGCCCTTAATACCAAAGCAGAGAACACCGCATGTTCCCTTAGGGAGATACTTCTGTGCGAGATCATAATACTTAGAAGACTTAAGTCCCGGATAGTTTACCCAAGCAATCTTAGGATTCTTCTCAAGATACTCAGCTATCTTCTGAGCATTCTCACAATGACGCTGAATTCTTACATGAAGTGACTCTAAGCCAAGCTGTAAATAATAAGCCTGCTGCGGTCCCTGAATAGAACCTAAATCTCTCATTAACTGTGAAGTTGCTTTAGTTATATATGCTGCCTTGCCGAACTTAGTAGCATATGTAAGACCGTGATAAGACTCATCAGGTGTTGTAAGACCCGGGAACTTCTCAGCATGTGCCATCCAATCAAAATTACCGCTGTCAACAATAGCACCACCGACTGAAGAACCGTGTCCGTCAATGTACTTTGTAGTAGAGTGAGTTACGATGTCTGCACCAAGCTTCAAAGGATTACAATTAACAGGTGTAGCAAAAGTATTATCAACGATAAGCGGTACACCGTGATCATGTGCAAGTCTTGAGAACTTATCAAAATCAAGCACAGTACAAGTTGGATTAGTTATTGTCTCACCGAATACACACTTAGTATTTGGTTTAAAGTATTTACTTAATTCCTCATAAGATAAATCCTGATCGACAAAAGTACACTCAATACCCATCTTCTTCATGGTTACACCAAAGAGATTATAAGTACCGCCGTAGATAGATGAAGATGAGATAAAGTGATCACCAGCTTCACAAATATTAAAAACAGCAAAGAAGTTAGCAGCCTGACCTGAAGAAGTGAGCATTCCTGCAACACCGCCCTCCATCTCGGCTAACTTAGCTGCAACAAAATCATTTGTAGGATTCTGAAGACGTGAATAAAAGTATCCGCTTGCCTCCAAATCAAAAAGTGCGCCCATGTCATCACTTGAATCATACTTAAAAGTAGTACTCTGAATAATAGGAACCTGTCTCGGCTGTCCGTTTACCGGAGTCCAACCCGCATGAAGACATTTTGTCTCAATATTAGTATCCATTTATTTTCCCTCCTGTTCGAAAATGTGTTACTTAACTAACAACTAATCTGATTATAATGTATAGAAATGAATATTCATAATATTTATATTGCTCATTTGACAATAACTTTTAGTTATGGCAATATCACTAAAGAACGATTCATTATATTTTCGGAAAGGAAACAGAAAATGACTCTTCAACAATTGAAATATGTAATAACCATATCACAAACCTTGAATGTAACACAGGCTGCAGCGCAGCTCTTCGTATCTCAGCCGAATCTGACCAAGGCAGTAAATGAGCTTGAGAAAGAAATGAATGTAAAGATATTCAACAGAACCAATAAAGGCGTTACCGTAACCAGAGAGGGCGACGTTTTTCTGGCTTATGCAAGACAGGTTCTCGAACAAGCTCAATATATGGAAGAGGTTTTTAAGGGCGATATTGTACAAAAACCGGTCTTCTCCGTTTCATGCCAGCACTATTCCTTTGCTGTAGAAGCTATGATAGATACAATTAATGCTTTCGATGCCGATGAATACAATTTCACTTTGAGAGAAACACAAACACATGAAATCATAGAGGACGTAAAGAATTTTAAAAGCGAATTGGGAATTATATATATATCATCAAGAAACGAAGAGATAATTACCAATATTCTCAAAAAGAACTCTCTTGAATTCTTTGAATTGTATAAAGCCACTCCCCACGTATTCTTATCGAGCAAACACCCTTTATCGAATAAGGAAAGCCTAAAAATCAACGATTTAATGGATTTTCCTTATCTCTGCTTTGAACAGGGTGAATATAATTCATTTTACTTTTCCGAGGAAATTTTCAGCACAATAGCCAGACCTAAAACAATTATGGTCAGAGACAGAGCCACAATGACGAATCTCATAATAGGTCTGGATGGTTATACGGTATGTTCGGGACTTAACAGCGTAGCATTAACCGGAAATAATATTGTATCCATACCTTTGAATGAGAAAGAATATATGAGAATCGGCTATATAATTCCGAAGGATATGCCAATCGGAATTTATGCCAAAACATATATAAATTCCATTCTTGAGAGAATAGATAAAATTAAGTCAATACAGCGCAGCTGATTATTAAGCTTCACCGGCAATATTCATATTACTGATTACAATTGACGGACAGAAGAATTCACCGGCACCGTCAGGGATATTTACTACATCACTTCCGATATGAGTAATATTCATAAGTAAATCAATAAAATTACCTGAAATCGTAATCTGCTCAACAGGTCTTACAATGGATCCATCCTTGATCAGGAAGCCCTCGCAGAACAATGAGAAATCACCGCTTATGGCATTTATTCCCGCATGAAGTCCGTTTAAATCTGTAATATAAAGTCCGTTTCCAACGGAACGTACAAGCTCGTCAAAGCTCTTCTCACCCGGATTAAGTACAAGATTAGAATACTCAATACCGCTGAAATGATTACCTGTAGGTTTTACGCCTTCCTTATATGCAGTCTTAAGATTATGCAAAGGAGTTTTAAATACACCGTCCCTTATAAGATCTTTGTCACAGGTAATAACACCATCATAATCGAAAGGAAATTTTAAAAGAGCCTTATCATAATTAGGATACTCAGTCACTGTAAGCTTAGAAGAAGCAACCTTATCATTAACCTTATCCTTAAACAAACTCAACTTCTTCTGAATTGAATATGCGGATAATGAACCGGAATAAGCTGAGAATAAAGAGACGAAGGCCTCCTGAGATAAAATCACGTCATATACACCGGATTCTACAGAATCAGCACCGAGTTTATTAACCGTACGTTTCTTAATCTCGTCTACAAAAGTATTTATATCAAACTTATCAATATCATTTCCAAACCAAAGATATGCACCGGTCTTAACAACGCCGTCTTGCTCACATTTAGCTTCGGCACATACAGAGATACTGTCATATTCTCTGACGGAAGTTAATCCCAAAGTATTTACTGATACACGTGCATCCTTTGAATAGGAAATCTCAAGATAATCAACCGATTTAATACGTTCGTCCGAAGCAAGAATCGCCGACTCCAACTCAAGACCGACTCTCTTAAAGGAATCATAGTTATTTTTTGAAGAAGCCTCGGAGTAGCCGTCATAATACAGGTTACTGTTGTCTTTATCACAATAGAAAAAATCTTCGTCTTCGTCATCCTTGACCTTGATATTATCCATTGCTTCCTTAACAAGATAATTTATTGAAGCATCTTCGATAATACTTGTCGAAGCACTTCCCATCTGTTTATCCAGTTTTCCGCAGAAAACAGCACTCTGACCCACATTATTCTCAAAACTGGATACTTCATGCTCAAAAATATTTACAGCCATACCCGTGTTATATTCAAAAACACCTTCAGCCTGCTCAAATCCTTCATCAAGACCGGCATTAATCAGTTTATTCAAAAATACTTTAATCTCGTCTATATTCATAATTTATGCCTTCCCTAACATATCACTCTCTGCCGCCGACAAGAATTGAAGAAACTCTTATTGTCGGTTGTCCTACATTAGTCGGAACATTTCCTGACAGCGAACCGCAAACACCCTGAGCATGTTCAAGGTTATTACCTACTTTGTCAATATACATAAGAACTTCAGGTCCTTTACCGATACGTGTGGCACCACGAACAGGTTCACATATCTTACCGTTGCGAATCATATATCCTTCATTTACGGCAAAGTTAAATTCACCGGAAGCTGTATCAACCGAACCACCGCCCATATCTGCAGCATATAAACCGTATTCCGTATCAGCTATAATATCGTCAGGATTATCTTTTCCGTTTGCAATATAAGTATTACTCATACGTGAAGTCGGAGCATAAGTAAAATTCTGTCTTCTGGAACAACCTGTAGACTTAAAGCCCGGCATTCTTCTTGAGCCAAGCTCGTCCACAAGATAATTTTTACATATACCGTTCTCTATAAGAAGAAGATTTGAAGACTCTGTTCCTTCACTGTCTACTGAATAAGAACCCCACTCACCGTCAAGTCTTGCATCATCTCTTGCTGTTACTATTGAAGAAGCAATTTGCTTTCCAATCATGTCGTTGAAGCAAGAACTTCCAATGCCGACACTGGTTGCCTCCAAAGCATGTCCGCATGCCTCATGAAAAATAACACCGCCAAAGCCATTACCGATTACAACAGGCATTTTACCTGACGGAGCATATCCGGCATCAAGCATTCTTAATGCTGTCTCACAACTCTTCTGAGTCTTCTCCATAATAGGATACTCGTTAAGGAATTCAAAACCTTTAATCGTGCCCGGTGCAATTCTTCCGACCTGCTGCACATTTCCTTCTGATGCAATAACACTTAATGAAAATCGAATTCTTACATTTGAATTCTCAGCATTAACTCCTCTTGAATTACACACACGATAAGATTTATCACTGTAGTCAACAGATGATGTAACTTTACTTATCTTCTCATTATATTTTAAAGCAAAATCTCCTGCCTTCTTCAAATAGTCAACATAATCGCTTTTGGACAAAGACATCGGATTAATCTCAGGATTATAAACTCTGTAGCTGCAAAGCTTACCTAATTCTTCTCTGCTGTGAACCGTATCACCGTTAATAGCTTTTGAAGCCTCAACACAAAGCTTATAAAGATTATCAAAAGAAGTATCATCAGAATAGACATAGACCGAATTAACACCTGACATAAGTCTTATTCCGACACCTGCCATCAAAGATGACTTGGCACCGATAACTCTGTTATCAAGTAAATTCAAAGAAGAATAATCACCCTTCTCAATATACACTTCTGCAAAATCAGCCTTACCCTTAAGACCGATATCGATTAAATCTGCTATTTGTGAATCCGTTAAAATATTAAACACCTCTTTTCGAGAGAGAAATACTTAAAAGAGATGAATTAAATTCAAATCAATATCTCTTAATCTTTTTTGAAGTATTCTTCTCAAATTCTGTCGGCCTGTACACAGTTTTCTTGATTTTCTTGTAATTCTGCAATTTCTCATTAACCTCAGCAGAAACATTCTCAAGAAGATTTTGAATCTGTTCTTCAGATGGATTGTCACCCAACTGAGCCTTGACCTGATCCATATCAGGATAAATTGTAGCAACAATTATTATATCATCTTTTTTATCATCATGAATACCTGAAACAACACTTTCGCAAACAAGCGGATTAAGGGAAAGTAAATACTCTATCTCTTCAGGAAATACATTTTTACCGTTCTTGGCAATGATTACATTCTTCTTACGTCCGGTAATTATAACAAAACCATCCTCGTCAATATAACCGAGATCTCCGGTATGATAATATCCGTCAGAATCCATCACTGCCTTAGTAGCTTCCTCATCCCCATAATAACCTAAGAATATGGAAGGTCCTTTTGCAATAAACTCACCTATACCGTCATCATCAGGATTATCTACCTTAACATCCATCATCGTAACCGGAAGACCTGCTGAATTATTCTTAAAATCAACATCTCTGTTTAATGCAAGAATGGGCGAACATTCAGTCAGTCCATAACCCTGAATTGCTACAATTCCTATACTCTGAAAAAATCCCAATATATCAGGATCAATCGGTGCACCGCCCAAAACAAGCAACCTAAGATTTCCGCCGAAAGTATCAAGAATCTCTTTAAATAACTTCTTACGAATATCAATATTGAACTTCAATAAAAAGCTCGACAACTTAACACCAAAATCGAACTTTCTTCTTATCTTCGGATCGGAATTCAACTTCTTTTGAATTGATTTATAAAACATCTGAAGCATAGCCGGAACCATTAATATACAAGAAGGTTTGGCTTCCTTCATATTGGTTGTAATATAACGAAGTCCTTCACAAACAGCAACAGTAGTACCTCTGTAAACCTGTGCTATAAATCCGCAGGTACATTCATATGTATGATGAAGCGGCAACATAGACAGAAAAATATCATCATTGTAAAAATTTACATACTGAAACATTTGCATAACATTAGTACAAATATTTCTCTGCGAAAGCATAACTGCCTTAGATTTGGAAGTAGTTCCGGATGTAAATAAAAGAATTGACATCTCATTCTCATTTATAGGAGCATCAATAAAAGACGTATCGCCGTCATCAAGAAGTTTCTTTCCGTCGGCTTTAATCTTATGCCAACCGAGATAATTCGGATTATCATCATCATCCATGCAAATAAAATTCTTTACTGAAGAAGACTTCTCAATAAGTTCATCCGCAACATTCTTCTTACTTCTCGAAAAGATAAGCGTATCAACTTCAGCACGTTTTAGCATCGATTCCAAATCATCAGATTTCAATTCTTTATCCAGCGGTACAACGCAGCCGTTACCGTTTGTAATTGCCATATAGCTTACATACCATTCGTACTTCGTCTCAGACAAAATAGCAACACGAGAAGGCTTTTTAAGTAAAGCCTTTAAACCGGTACCGAATTCATTGATATCAGCTTCGTATTCTTTAGGAAGAACAGATACATATTCCCCACCCTTCTTCTGTTTATACATAAAAACAGGCGTATCAGGAAATAATTCTACTCTCTTCTTAACAATCTCTCTGAAATTGTTGACCTCATATATTTTATATAAAGGTATGTTCTTCATAAAAACTCCATTTAAAGATAAATACTTTGATTATCAATGCAATACAATTATACTACATGATTTTATATTAACAAGTAACAATCGAATAAAAATAGAAGCAAAACATCGGCAAAATTCACATCATAAGCAATCTTATTTCTATATAAAAAAAGAGCTGTCTCAAATAAAAATCTGAGACAACTCAAAAATCACTTTAATTTACAGATTAAATGCAACCCTGTGCAATCATAGCATCAGATACTCTTAAGAGACCTGCAATGTTAGCACCCATTACATAATTATCCTCATGTCCAATAGCAGTAGCTGTCTCGTCAACATTCTTGAAGATATTCTCCATGATGCCCTTGAGCTTAGCATCAACTTCCTCGAATGTCCAAGAAAGTCTCTGGCTGTTCTGAGCCATCTCAAGACCGGAAGTAGCAACACCGCCGGCATTAGAAGCCTTACCAGGAGCAAAGAAAATGCCGTTATCCTGGAAATACTTAATAGCATCAGGTGTTGAAGGCATATTAGCACCCTCAGCAACAAACTTAACGCCGTTGCTTACCAAAGCCTTAGCTGAATCAAGATTAAGCTCATTCTGTGTAGCACATGGAAGAGCAATATCACAAGGAATTGTCCAAATACCTGAGCAACCCTCAGTATACTTAGCTGAAGGAACAGCATCAACATACTCTTTAATTCTTGCTCTTCTTACTTCCTTGATTTCCTTAACGATATCAAGCTTAATACCGTCAGCATCATAGATATATCCGTTAGAATCACAAAGAGCAACAACCTTTGCACCGAGCTGCTGAGCCTTCTCACAAGCATAAATTGCTACGTTACCGGCACCTGAGATAACAACTGTCTTACCTTCAAATGAAGTACCGTGCTTCTTAAGCATGCAGTTTGTAAAGTAGCAAAGACCGTAACCTGTAGCTTCTGTTCTGGCAAGAGAACCACCGAAGGAAATCTTCTTACCTGTAAGAATTCCGCTGAACTCATTACAAATCTTCTTATACTGACCGAACATATAACCAATCTCACGAGCGCCTGTTCCGATATCACCTGCAGGAACATCACAATCAGGACCGATATGTCTGTAAAGCTCACGCATGAAGCTCTGGCAGAAAGCCATTACTTCGTTATCTGACTTACCCTTAGGATCAAAGTCAGAACCACCCTTTGCACCGCCCATAGCAAGACCTGTCAAAGAGTTCTTAAAAATCTGCTCAAAACCAAGGAACTTCAAAATACCGAGGTTTACTGAAGGATGAAGTCTGATACCGCCCTTATAAGGTCCGATAGCACTGTTAAACTGGATTCTGTAACCACGGTTAACCTGAATTTCTCCCTTATCATCTACCCAAGAAACACGGAACATAACTGTTCTCTCAGGTTCTACGATTCTCTCAAGAACCTTCTTATCAATAAGCTCAGGGTGAATATCAACAACTGATTCAACAGAAAGCAAAAACTCATGAACAGCCTGATAAAACTCCGGCTCTGAAGGGTTCTTTGCAATAACCTTCTGCATAAGACCATTAAGATACTCATTCTTAATTGTGTAATCCATATAAATTACCGCCTTTCATAATATATACATAAATAAGACTTTACGCAGTCAAATTAATACCAAATGAATGATATAACAAGCATATAATTTATTCAATAATCAATGAATTAATTATCAAAAAGAAACACAAAAAATTATTGCTTTTTATATCTCATAAAAGTCAGTTATCACCATCAATATTTATATATCCTTTATTAATCGTTTTCTCTTCGCTGAAAGGATCATTATTTGTCATCTCCTGAATATCATTAATTCCGAAAATGTTTTTATACTGACTGAAATCAACCAAAGGAAGAAAACGAGTTAATGAGATAAGTAATATTTCAAAAAATATAATGATAAGCAAAACTCTTCTTACACTTATAAGCATATGTTCGGTACGATATTTATTCTCGACATGTTGCTTTGTTGTATAACCGACAAGAACATAAACCTTATTCATCTCATCACGTTTAGGTTTAGACTTATATTCGTTAAGCTTAATTACAAGGAAAGATTTAACCTTTGCCGGAATCTCTCTGAAGAATTTTGCCGTAGCCCTACCCATAGACAAAAAAATTGCCTTTAAAGTAGAAACAACAATATTATTTTCAACAGATTCCGTATTCATATTACAATCCTACTTCATTATTTCTTCAAGGTCAAATTCATCCGGACATGAATCATCACTAGGTGCATTCTTTACTTCAGGAACAGGGTCAAACTCAACACACTCACCATAAAAGAATTCCTGAACAACAGGAATCATGGCATTCCAGTTAGGTCTGATACTCCACTCTCCGCCATACATACCTGAATTGAAACAATCCTTCAAAGGTAACTGAACATACTGAATTTGAATATCAGACAAAGAAGGAAGGAATTCCAAAGCATATTTTGTAATTTCCTCTTTAGATACATTAGTAGATATACATGAAAGAATATCATCTATAGCTGATGCCTTTCCCGTTACAGACAAACCCATAAACTGGTCAAGAAGACTTCTCAAAACCTCAACCTGTCTCTCAGAACGTTCGTAATCTCCGTTTCCGACATATCTGATTCTTGAGTAAGCTACTGCTTGTCTTCCGTTTACCCATATATGACCTGTCTGATTAACCTGTTGATAGTCACCTGCAAGTCCGTAAAGCTGGTTAACTTCTCTCAGACAATCATTAAGTCCATTCTCACTGTAAAGCTCAGATTTGGTAACGTCCACGTAAACTCCGCCTACAGCGTCAATAACAGCAGCCATATTATAGAAATTTACATAAGCATAACCGTCAATAGTCAATCTCAAATTCTGCTCAACAGTAGACTTAAGTAACTCAGGACCGCCTTTGCTCATTGCAGAGTTAATCTTGGCAGGATTTTTATATCCCGGAATATTTGCATAAGAATCTCTTGCAATCGATACGAGCTTTATAGTACCTGCTTTTGTATCTACTGACAAAATCATATTTACATCAGAAAGACCGCCGGTTCCGTCTTCTGTATACTTACGAGAACGGCTGTCTATACCGATAAGAAGATAATTGTGAATTGTCTCCTCCTGAATATATACATTCTGAGTAGGCTCAGTTAAGTCAGCGATACGAACTGTCTCACCGCTGTCATTGACAATGGTCTGATTAACTTCATCAGGATCGATAAAATCTATTTTGCTGAAAAGATAATTTGAATACCAAATTACAAAACCGACTACACCGATAATCAAACCAAGAATACTTACTCCCACCCAAAGCAAAACTTTTTTTGCCTTGCTTTTCTTCTTTACAGGAGCCGCATTATCATCATTTTTGTCATCGGATAAATCCGGTTTACGAACATCTGTAGATATCTCATTCTTCTTGTTATTTAATGATAAAACTTTAGTTTCATCATTTGAAGGAACACTCAACTCAGATGATTTCTCAAACAAATCATCCAAAGATGTTTCATTTACTTTGTTATCATTACTTTCAATACTTCTCTCTGTTTTTACGGAAGGCAAGTTATCTGATTTCTTGGAATCGCTGTTAGGAAAATCTAAAAAACTATCACTATCTGACATAAAATATACCTCTTTAAACGCTTTTATACACCCTAGATAATTATATCAAAATATTTTCTTTTGAATATTTAATTTTTCCACAAGAATACACCATTTAGCTTAATTTTTTTTTAAGAATCTGCTATAAAATAAGCTGACTAAAAAAAGCAAGGGAGATACTTTATGAGTAACATTATTTACATTGCTGACGATGACAGTAACATTCGTAATTTGCTTAAAGCTTTTCTTGAGAGAGAAGGATACAGTTGCTTTACTTTCGAGAACGGAGAATTACTTCTTAATAAGTTTATAACCGAACCTTGTGATTTGGTTATTCTTGATGTAATGATGCCCGGACGGGACGGATTTTTTATTCTTCAGGAATTACGCAAAATCAGTAATGTACCTATAATAATGTTGACTGCAAGAGACAGCGATCAGGACTATATACAGGGACTTGACTACGGCAGTGACGACTATTTCACTAAGCCTTTCAGTCCTATTAAGCTGACTACTAAAGTTAAATCCATTTTAAAAAGACAGGAAGAGATTATCGGTGCAAATCCAAACAGTTCTGAAGTTATAAACAGCAACATGATACAATACGGTAACATCAAAATTTTCAAGAAAACAAAAAATGTTACCGTCAATGACAAAGAAATACAATTGACACCGAATGAATTTTCATTATTATCATATTTAATAACCAATAAAGACAGAGCTATAGGAAGACCGGAACTTCTGGACAAAATCTGGGGATTTGAATCTGATATTGAAACCAGAGTTGCTGATGACACAGTTAAAAGACTTCGTAAAAAAATATCGGAATCAGATGTTGAGATAACTACAGTCTGGGGCTTTGGTTTTAAACTGATAATTAAGAAAGAATAAGAAAGATGCGAAGCATTCTTAAAACAATAATTAACAAAAGAAAAGACGGAGTCAAATTACCGATTGCCGTTCATTTATATTTTGTTTTTATTTTCGTTATTCTCAGCATCGGTGGAATTGCTGTTCTTTTTTTCAATCAATTAATCGTAAAATATATCGAAGAACAATGTAATACAAGAATAGATAATGCAATTGCCTCATGTAAAATTTTGGCTGATAAAACAAGCCGTTACTCCCCACTATCCTACAATTATTCCCCTGAATTCTTCAACGAGCTTGCTCAATCTACAGAGGTTTCCAACAATGCAAATCTTCTGGTCATCTATAAAGAAGACGATGAATATAAAAGATTATGGCCGGAGAATCTTGACACTGCCAATTTATCAGGCAAAAGCGAGAATAGAATCATTAATCTTCTTTCAAAAAATAAATATGATTTTAACACTAAGGATGCAATTGCGCTAAAGACGAACAACGAGTCAATTTTTTTCAGAATAACCAATGTTAGTTACGTTATCTATGGTGATGTCATTGATACAGACATTTATTTGGTTTTCTATGTAAATACAGCTTCATATACAGCATTCACACGCGAACTGAATGATGCGCTTTTAAAAATAGTTTTTATTTCAATTCTGTGTGCTGCAATAATATGTATTATAATCTCCTTCCCTCTTATTATTTCAATTTATAAGATGTCACGTTTTGCAAAAAGAATAGCAAAAGGAAACTTCGAACAATACAATGATATGGTCATTTCTCGAGAAATGCAGGATTTATCTGATAACATGAACTACATGGCAAAAAAACTTGAAGAGAATGATAGAGAACAAAAGATTTTCTTCCAAAATGTATCTCACGAACTCAGAACTCCGTTAATGTCTATACAGGGATACGCCGAAGGACTTAAGTACGGCATTTTCGAAGAAGAAGAAAAACAAAATGCTACAGAAGTCATCCTTGACGAGTGCAACAGATTAAGCGGTATGGTTGAGAATCTCCTTGCCATCTCGAAAATGGACCTTGCCAAACGCTGCAATTATACAGTTACAAAAACGCAGCTGAATCTTTATGAACTGATAAATCACGAGATTGAAAATATCAGAGGCACAATGATGCACAGTAATAAGAATCTTATCCAAAATATTGACGTAGGAAACAAGTTTATTTATGCTAACGAGAATGATATTCTGAGAATGCTCGACAATATTTTCTCTAACTGTATTCGTTATGCCGATAAAAATATATTTTTTAATTCAACGATTGAAGTCGATAATGTATTGTTTCAAATATATGATGACGGAAAAGGTCTGTCTGATGAAATACAATCCAAATTATTCACCAGATTTGCAAAAGGAGATGACGGCAAACACGGAATAGGCTTAAGTCTCGTAAAAGCTGTAGCCGAAGAACACAAAGGCAGTGTTAAAGCATATAACAAAGAAGGCTTCGGTGCTTGCTTTGAGATAAGAATTCCATGCTATGAAGCCGAGACTCAGCTCTCGGACAGGAACAAGAGAGAATAATACTTTTAAGTTTCAATCAATTTTGTGACATGTTTTCACAACTGCTGTCTTTCAACTACAAACCGAATATAAAAAAGGATTGCAAGCTTTAACAGAATTGCAATCCTTTTTTGGCTAAAGGTTGCAATTCTAACAAAACAGAGGTTATCGTTAAATTTCGTAACGTCAAAATATGAACAACTGCGCCAAATTTTCAATATGTCAGATCTGAATTTATCACTGTGCTGTAATAAAACGAATCGTTGTCAATCTTTTACAACACCGAAAGTTTCTCCATTAAGCCCAAACCATAGATTATTCATTCGTCTGAGCAGTTTTTCATCAAGGACATAAGAGCCGTCAGCAGCTTCTTGAAGAACAGCATCTATTCCGCAATATGGGCATAAAGCCGTTCTGCCGTGAAGATCATTTATCCATTCTGTTACTTCGGACGGACTGAATATCCTTCCGCAGTAATAGCAGCCGCATTTCGAAGATTCAAGCAGTAACTTCT
>JAKSRF010000038.1 GCA_024403755.1 Clostridia bacterium | reverse complement strand
AATTGTCGATTTTTTGCCATTTGTGATGTGTTTGTTCGTTTTTACACATCACAATTGTCGATTTTTTGCCATTTGTGATGTGTTTGTTCGTTTTTACACATCACAATCATCGATTTTTTGCCATTTGTGATGTGTTTGTCCTGACATGGCCCACTTCAGTACATGTAATAACTACAGATTGTTACTTTTAATGCTATATTCTACATAAAGGATAGGATTTATTTACCCGGGAGCATACATATTTACCCGGGAGCATACATACTTACTTGTTATCAATTCTCCACCGGAATCTGATCACTCGAGACTATTCACCTTGGACATACATATTCACTCACCAAATACGAATATTCACCCACTAATACTGAATGTTGTAACGTTTTTCTGTGTCAGCTGTTTATCTATATGAAAAATACTATATTAAATAGTTGAATATAGGAGGATAAAAAACGTGAAGCAGGCAATTTACAGATGGCGTCGCAAAACACCCGGAGAAAAAGTGTTCATTGTAATGAATGTGCTACTTTTATCGGTTTGCGCCGTGGTGATTTTGTATCCGATTTTTTATCAGATTTATAACTCTGTTTTTTTGTATTATGGAGTAGTTTATCGTTACCAAGATTATAGCCATTGTACACGCGTGTTTTCGCTTGAAGCGTGGCGTAGAGTATTATTGCGTGAAGGGTTTTGGAAAAGTGTGTTTAACTCGGTTGCACGTACGTTCATCGGAACAGTTTTGTCGCTGTGCATGACTGCATTCCTGGCGTTTATATTAAGTTGCCGTGAGATTAGATGGAGATACCAAATGTCGTTTTTCTGGGTGTTGACATTCTTTCTTGATGCCGGGATAATTCCCAAAATATTTTACTACAATATCATCGGTCTTATACCATCCTTCTGGGTTTATGTGCTTCCGATGGCAATCAATGCTTTATATCTTGTGCTTATGAGAAGTTATATGGAAGGTCTGCCTCAAGAACTTAATGAAGCGGCTGTGCTTGATGGGGCAGGCTATTGGAAGCGTTTTACCAAAGTGGTGCTTCCTCAGTGTAAGCCGATTATCGCTGCGGTAACTTTGTTTACTGCTGCTTCGCTGTGGTACTCCTGGTTTGATACTTTAATCTACAATCGACTGAATACTGATTTTACCACTTTGGCTTACCATTATTTTGTGAACTCACCGCTGGTAACGATTATAGATTTTCGGGTTTATAATTCTAATCCGGGGTCGCCGAGAATATGTTGTACTTTGGGAAGTTATGAATCAGTTCTTTTCTGTATGCTTTGTATTCCGATTTTAATTTTATTTTTCTTCTGTCGAAAATATTTCACGCCGGAGATAGTATCAGAAAAAATGAAGAAGTAACGGTGTGACGGCGGTGAGTTTTGATTATGCCACTAGAAGCCTGACAGTTGTCATTATTCGAATGTTTGTTTAGAATAATTACATGTTGGTTTGGGAGGACTTTATGCAGTACATAGTGTGTTTATTTTATCCGTTATTGCTTTTTGTTTTGTTGTGGAAGTGTAAGCTTTTCGGAAAGGGTAAGTTTAATGAGGAGTATTTGTCATTTGGACAGATGAAGTCTGTGCAGGCATTTTGTGCTTTGGGTATAGTGCTCCATCATATTGCGCTTAAGACATGTTCGCCGAGTATTGCGGCAGAATTTTATCAAGACGGACTTGAGCCGCTTTTGAAGGTTGGATTTTTGTTTGTAGCGGTATTCTTTTTTTGTTCCGGATATGGGCTTAATTTGAGTTATACGACGAAAGAAAAATATTTGGATTCATTCTTTTACAAAAGAGTATTACCGATTCTGATTCCTTTTGCGGAATCGAGTATTTTGTTCCTTGGTTTCGAGATTAATACCGACTTCGATTTCTCAGGCGTTATCCTTCTTAACACATATTCGTGGTATGTAGTAGCGCTTTTGGTGTGTTATTTGATTTTTGTTATATCCTGTAAGTTTAGTAAAAAGGTCTTGCGATTTGTTTTTATTCCGTTGTGTTTGGTTTTGTACTGCGCTGTGTGTGAATTTTTCGGATTCGGTACATGGTGCTTTAATTCTGTGCCTGCATTTTATGTCGGTGTTTTATTTGCGGAATTCAGAAACGGGATTACAGCTGCTGCCAAGCGTATTTATCCTGTTTTGATTACTATATTGACGGTAATCTTCGGGGCAACGTTCTATTTGTCTTCGTATTATGATTTTGGTGCTTCGGGATGTAATTATCTTTCGGGGTATTTCCTTGTAATTATATTTCAAATGATTTCTTCAGTGGCGTTTGTTCTGCTGTTTGTTTTTGCTGGGATGAAGGTAAATTTCGGTAATACCATATTGTCTTTTGTCGGAAAACTTACATTGGAAATATATCTTTTTCATGTTTTGTTTGTGGAGATATTCGGATATTGCTTTATAAATCCGACGACAGGTCCTGTTTTGTATGTGCGCAATAATACTGTTTATGCAATACTTGTTTTTGCATGTGCGATTCCGACAGCTTACTTCCTGAAGAAAGCTAACAGTTTTCTGCCTCCGTTGTTGCTTAAGTTTAATAATGCAGGTTTGCTTATTTCCGAAAAGAAAGTGAAAAAAGGCTTATGCATTTTCCTGGCTTTGGTAATACTGATTACCGCGGTATACGGTATAGGGAATGCCAATGACTTAAAAGAAGCAGAAGCTGTATACTCGAAAATGCTTACTGAAGAGGGTTATCAACTGCTCGATGTGGGTGACGGCAACCAAATTGCCGCATCAGTCAGCGGTTCGGGTGAGCATACCATAGTGTTCTTCGAACACAGCGATTATCCGTGTCCGACTCTTTTGTATCGCAAAATGACGGATATACTTTCTTCGGATTATAAAACTGTTGTGCTTGATATGCCGGGATACGGATTCGCGGGTGAAGCCAAGAGCGACAGAACAACTGAGAATCTTACTTTCGAGATTCACAAAGCTCTTGAATTATTGGGGATAGATGAGCCGTATATTATATTTTCGAGATGTGAAGGCGGCTTGCTTGCAATGAACTATATAAATCTTTACAGAGACGAGATTGAGGCTTATATCAGTCTTGATATGTATGTGCCTGAGTTGTTCCCGGCAATTGCGGCAAATAATATGCAGACCATGGATGAGTTTTGGTACTCGGAATATTCTATGATAAGGTACGGTTATTACGGTATGAATTTCCTTCGTGCGACCGGATATGTTTCTTGGCTTTGGAGTGCTGACAGCGGTATGTTTGATTTTATCGGTCTGGAATTGAAAGAGAAGAAAGCAATGCGATATGTATTTACGGAGAAATACTATTCATACGCTCTGTTTGATGCGGCCAAAAGACTTCCGAACATAACAGAGAGTATAAGAGATTTTAAATATCCTTCTGATTTACCTGTATATATGTTTGTCGGAACTGCCTCCAATGAAGGCTTTATGAAGGATTACGGAATCGATTGGATCGGCATACACGATAATCTTATCAGTAATGCTGATATTCAGAAGACCGAGCTGATAAACGGAAGTAATGTGGCGGTTGCAATAAGTGCTGATGATATGTCGAAGATGATAAAAGAATTTGTAGGTACATTGTAAATGTTGTGGTATCATTAAGTCTAGCGATAATGTTTTCGGAGGTGCTTATGAGCTACGCTGATGATGTGTTTATAAAGATGTGTAATGACATAATCAATAACGGCTTCAGTACAGAAGGAGAGAAGGTCAGACCACATTGGGAAGACGGTACGCCGGCCTATACAATAAAGCAGTTCGGTGTTGTAAACAGATATGACTTAAGTAAAGAATTCCCGGCACTTACATTGCGTAAAACCTATTGTAAATCGGCTGCAGATGAGCTTCTTTGGATATGGCAGAAGAAGTCTAATAATATTCACGATTTAAGTTCCGGTATTTGGGATGAATGGGCTGATGAGAACGGTTCAATAGGTAAAGCATACGGTTATCAGATGGGCGTTAAGCATCAGTACAAAGAAGGTATGATGGATCAGGTTGACAGAGTCATTTATGATCTTAAAAACAATCCGTACAGCCGTCGAATCATGACTAACATTTATGTGCATCAGGATTTGCATGAGATGAATTTGTATCCGTGTGCATATGGTGTTACATTTAACTGTACGAAGCGTCCCGGTGAAGACAAACTCAGATTGAATGCGATTCTTAACCAGCGTTCAAATGATGTTCTTGCTGCCAATAACTGGAATGTTGTTCAGTACAGTATTCTTGTTTATATGTTGGCACAGGTATGTGATATGCTTCCGGGCGAATTAGTACATGTAATTGCAGATGCGCATATTTACGACAGACATATTGATATTGTGAAGGAACTTATAAAGAGACCTTCTTATCCTGCGCCTACGTTTAAGCTCAATCCTGATATAAAGGATTTTTATCAGTTTACCAAGGATGACATTATTATTGAGAATTATCAGACCGGTGAACAGATAAAGAACATACCTATAGCAATTTAAGGAGATTTATATGATAGCAATAGCTGCTGTTGACAAGAATTGGGCAATCGGAAATAAAGGAGAACTGCTCATATCTCTGCCTGAAGACCAGAAGGGCGTTTTCAGAAAGTATACTGCCGGAAATACTGTTGTTTACGGAAGAAAAACATTAAAAACTTTTAAGGATGAGAAGCTTCTTCCGAAGAGAGTAAATATAGTTATGTCTCGCAACAATGACTTCGCGAAAGAAGGTGCTGTAATAGTACATTCTGTTGACGAATTAAAAAAATATGAAGCAGAGCATCCTGAAGAACAGATTTTTATAATCGGCGGCGAGACTGTTTATAATACGCTGATTGATTCATGCGATGAAGCTATTATTACTTTTATTAAAGCTGAGTTTGAAGCTGATGCTTATTTCCCTAATCTCGATGAACGTTCGGATTGGGAGCTTGTTGATATAGAATCGGAGATAATGTCTGAGAAGGGTGTTAGCTTTGAAGTAAGACATTACGGTCGCAGGAAATAAGAGGATATTTTATGAGTGTTGTTTATGTTACGGGACATCGTAATCCGGATTTAGACAGTGTTTGCAGCGCTTATGCTTATGCAGCACTTAAGAACAGAATAGATTCTGATAATAAATATATTGCAGTAAGGTGCGGCCATTTGAATTCAAATGCGAAGAATATACTTGCTTCGCTTGAGATAACCCCGCCTCCGTATAAGAGAGATATTTTTCCGAAGGTTTCCGATGTTCTTCTTAATTTCGATAAGAAAATCGAGGCTTCAACGTCACTCAGCGAGGTAGCGGATACATTTGCAAATGACGGTCCGTCGGCTATACCGGTTTATGATAACGGAACATTTTGCGGTCTTTTAAGTGTAGATGATATAAGTTCGTGGGTAATGAGTGAACTTAATATCAAGAATAGAATTGAACGAATACCTTCCATCAAAGAAATAATGAAGACGGAGGATGCTCCTTTGTCAGTAAATGATATGTTTACCGAGGCGAAGGAGAAGGTTTCTGTATCCAAGAAACGTGGATTATCTGTATTTGACGGTAATGAGTTTGCGGGTTTTGTTACCAGGAGATGTTTCCTTGAGACTCCGCGACACAACGTTATTTTGGTAGATCACAATGAACCGAGACAAAGCATAAGAGGCATAGAGACCGCCAATATTGTTGAGATTATCGATCATCACAGACTCGATGCAGTTAAGACGGATTTACCTATATTTATCGATGCTGAGCCGTTAGGCAGTACCTGTACGATAGTATATCAGCAGTATAAGAGACATGATTTAATCCCTGATAAGACCTCAGCTAAGATGATGCTTACAGGTTTGGTTTCAGATACCCTTATTTTGAGAAGTCCGACAACTACCCCTCTGGATAAGAAATATGCAAATGAACTTGCAATTCTTTGTGATGTGGATTTACAGGAATTCGGTATATCTATGTTTAAGAATACCGAGGGACTCAAGAATAGCGATCCTGAGACAGCCATTAGTGCCGACTTTAAGACTTATACCGAGGGCAGTGTGAAAATCGGTATAGGTCAGTGTGAAGTAACAACCCTTCACGATTTGAATGACTATGATTCAATTTATCTTGAAGCACTTGAGACAGTCAGAACAAAGAACGGTCTGGACTGGGCTGTGCTTATGATTACTGATGTATTAAGCGAGAACAGTGTTCTGCTTTGTACGGATTTCAGAGCAAATAATAAACTTTTGTATTCAGCACTTAAAAAACAGGTTTATGATATGCCGGGTGTTATGAGTCGTAAGAAGCAATTGCTCCCGGAGATTTTGCATGCAATAAGTATGTGACAGTGAGATGAGACTTATGAATGTTATATGGGATGAAGCACCGGTGGAGTCAGGCAAACTGGTGAAACTCTCCATGGATAGACTGGATTGGAGTAAATCCACTACATATACGATTCTTCGTAAACTCGTTGGTAAAGGTCTTGTAGTTAACGAGAATTCTTTGGTAACTGTCCTTGTTCCATTCTTGGTAATAAGTCATTAAGTGATGCAGAAGCTGAGGAGCTGATTGATTTGATTAATCAGCACAAGAAACATAAAGAAGCAGTCGAAAGTGCTGCCGTTTATATCTGATTGCAACAATACTATCGAGTTCTGCGAGCTTATACATTCTCGACCGAATCAGTCGCTATTGCCTTCTTTTCGGTATTTGTTACATCATCCAAACCGATTGCGATAATAGCATAAGGAATAATGAATTGTGACCAGTTTGGCTGTGTACCGTTTTTGAAATTTGTTGCTAAATAAAGAATATTCAGGATGATTGTAACTGCAAGAAGTACGTAATAAGTGATTTTTAATTTGTTGGAATTTTTCATGATGTTTACCTCGCTTTTCGTTTGTTTCATTTTGTAGCTCAAGTATAACGCCTTAAATGAGAATCAGACATCGATGTGACTTACAGTAATCTTACTTTTTTGTAAGTTTGATTCTTTGTGTTGGAGTTGGGCTTATCTCCGCTGAAAAAATCTCACCCAAAACGAGGTAAAATATCACACTTGACAAAACGTTGTTTCGAGAATAACATATGAATAGTTAAACATATGAATGAATAAACATATGTAACGACAGAATTATTAAGTTTGAAAGGTAAAGGTAATATGCATAATCATGAAGAAGCTGTAAAGAGAGTTAAAGCAGATATTCCTGATGACGAGCTTTTATGCGATTTGGGAGATTTATTCAAGGTTTTCGGAGATTCTACAAGAATTAAAATTTTATACTTGCTTTTTGAGGAGGAGTTGTGTGTGTGTGCTATAGCCGATCTTTTGAATATGACGCAATCAGCTGTATCGCATCAACTTAAGACATTAAAGGATGCCAAGCTGGTAGCGAACAGGAGAGAGGGAAAGACTATTTACTATTCTTTGGCTGATGATCATGTTAAGACCATTATCGGAATGGGCTTTGAGCATATTACAGAGAATGATTGATTTAGGAGATTTTTATTATGAGAAAGACATTTGAACTTGAGGATTTGGATTGTGCCAATTGTGCACGTAAGATGCAGGAAGCAATCGCAAAAATAGACGGCGTAACTTATGTATCCGTCAATTATATGGCTCAAAAAATGGTGTTGGAGGCAGATGATCAGATATTTGATGAGGTTCTTTCCAAAGCTGTGAAGGCAGTTAAGAAGGTTGAGCCTGATTGTTCTGTGATAGTAAAATAATGAGAAAGTTTTTTGCTGAACTTACAAAAAAACAGAAGAAAATGCTGTTAAGAATTGTTGTCTCGGTTTTGCTGACATTATTGCTGACAGTAGTGCTTAATATTATTCCGTTGAACGAATATGTAAGCCTAATCTTGTTTTTAATTCCGTATCTGGTAATTGGTTATGATGTTCTTTTAAAAGCGGCGCGCAATATCGTCGGAGGAAGCATTTTCGATGAGAAATTTCTAATGACAATTGCAACGGCAGGTGCTTTTTTTACGGGCGATTACCGTGAGGCATGTGCGGTTATGATTTTCTATCAGTTGGGTGAATTGTTTGAGAATATTGCTGTGGGAAGAACACGTAAATCCATAGCGGCAATAATGGATATAAGGCCTGACTATGCTAATGTTATAAGAGATGGCGAAGAACAGCGTGTCAGCCCTGATGAGGTCTTTATAAATGATATCATTGTGATTAAGCCGGGTGAGCGTGTTCCTTTGGACGGTGTTGTGCTGGAAGGCATAAGCTCACTTAACACGGCTGCTCTTACAGGTGAAGCTTTGCCTGTTGACATTGTTGAGGGAGATTCTGTAATTAGCGGTGCAATCAATATTAACGGTGTAATAAAAGTCAGAGTAACAAGTGATTACAGCGGAAGTACTGTATCAAAGATATTGGAACTTGTCGAGAATGCTTCTGATAAGAAGGCAAGGGTAGAGGGCTTTGTATCACGATTTGCAAAATACTATACACCTGTTGTGGTAATTCTGGCTGTTCTTTTGGCTTTGGTACCACCGTTGATTTTACATTCAGGTTGGGGTGAGTGGATTCACAGAGCATTGATTTTCTTGGTGGTATCCTGCCCGTGTGCTCTTGTGGTGTCGGTTCCGCTTACATTTTTCTGCGGAATAGGCTGTGCTTCAAGAGAGGGAATTCTGGTTAAGGGTTCCAACTACCTTGAGCTTTTGTCAAAGGTAACTACTGTAGTATTTGATAAGACGGGAACTTTAACAAAGGGTGTCTTCGAGGTGGAAGCAATTCATCCTGAGGAGAGTAAGTATGATTTATTTGAACTGGCTGCAATTGCCGAGAGTAAGTCCAACCATCCTATAGCATTGTCGATAGTTCGAGCTTATGGTAAGAAAGGTAAGGAACCGGACAAAAGCAGACTGGGTACGGTCGAGGAAATAGCAGGTAAGGGCATCAAAGCTGAGATAGACGGTGAAGATGTGTTTGTAGGAAACGGTGCACTTATGGAATTATCCGGGGCTCGGTTCCATGAATGTCATAAAACAGGCACAATATTACATGTCTCGGTGAGTGGCAGATATTTGGGACATATTGTTATTAATGATGAGATAAAACCGGAATCATCAAAGGCCGTTTCTGAACTTGCACGAGATAATATAAAGACTGTAATGCTTACGGGAGATAAAAAGGATCGTGCCGAGGAAATAGGAAAAGAGCTTGGAATTAATGAGGTTTATTCCGATCTTTTGCCGCAGGATAAGGTCGTAAAAGTTGAAGAGCTTATCGCTGATCCCGCTTCGACAATTGCATTTGTCGGTGACGGAATTAATGATGCTCCTGCATTGATGCGTTCTGATGTCGGAATTGCTATGGGTGCACTGGGAAGCGATGCTGCTGTCGAAGCTTCAGATGTGGTATTAATGAATGATAATCCGCTTGCACTGCCTCTTGCTGTTGTCATTGCACGCAGAACAATGCGAATAGTAAAAGAAAATATTGTGTTCGCACTGGCTGTTAAGGTATTGATTCTTGTACTTGGTGCAATAGGAGTTGCCGGAATGTGGGTAGCCGTATTCGGAGATGTCGGTGTACTTATTATAGCTGTATTAAATGCCCTTCGTGCGTTCAAAGTAAAACATTAACTGCTGCAGAATGCCGTTGGAATCACCGTATATATTCTCGTCAAAGCTGCCGTCGTAGTATTTGTCGAGAATACGTTGTATCCAAACATCTATAGGAAAACGTTTTGTTCTTGCATAAGAATAAAGCATAACGCAGTTTGCTACTTTTTTTCCTACTCCGTGTATATCCAGAAGACGTTCATATAAAGAAGAGTCGTCGCACTTCTCCAATTCCGTCAGATTAAGCATATTTGTATTGATTCTTTTAACCGCATCGTAAATGTATTCGGCGCGATATCCCACCCCAAGTCGGCGCAGGGCTGTAATATCGGCTTTATCAAGTTCTTGCGGATTAGGGAAGGAATAATACTTTTTCTTCAGAGGCTTCGCGAAAATGTGGTTCTCAAATACTTCATTATCAATGGTGATAATGTTTCCGTATTGCTCCGCAATTCGTTCAACAGAAGTCATTATTGAAGGAATGGATTTACGCTGAGAGATAATGTAGCTTATAAGCGTCTCAAAGTGTTCCTGTTTGAGAATTCTGATTCCGTAGCTATATTGTGCGGCTTCTGTAAGAAAAGCATCATCCGGACGGATTTTACGAATTGTGCCTTCATAATCTCCGGATAAATCAAAGTACTCGGCCCAAATAGTCTTAAATTCCTTCTCGCTGCATGAGAAAGCGTAGTTATTATCTTCAAGTTCAGCTATTTGCAGATAACGATTGTAAGCCACAAGTTCAGCATGAGTATCATCAGTCATGTGCATTCTGAAGCATTGGCCGCTTTCTGCAATTTTACGCAGATTCATATATTTGATTTGAGTAATAAACATATCGTTAATCTCCGAAGTTTCTGATATAATAACTAATTATATCGTTTTTTTAGCATTTTCGAAGAGGTATATAAGAATGAGATTATCTGAGATTTACAGTAAGCCTGAAAGAGTTTTGTCCTTTGAGATTTTTCCACCGAAGCACGATGAGGAATTGAAGAATATAGATGCAACTTTGGAAGTTTTGTGTGATTTAAAGCCTGATTATATCAGTGTAACATTCGGTGCCGGCGGAAGCTCCAATAATAATAAAACTATAGCGCTTGCGCGTAAGATTAAGGATGAATATAAGGTTGAGCCTGTGGTTCATCTTACCTGTATGACTTATTCCAAAGCTGAAATCGATGAATTCTGTAAAGAACTTGCCGATAACGGTATTGAGAATATATTGGCACTGAGAGGCGACTATAATCCGAATGTCCCGCCGAAGGATGATTTTAAGCATGCTTCCGAGTTGATTGAATATATAAAGCCGAAGACTTCTTTTTGTATTGCAGGTGCTTGTTATCCTGAGTGTCATCCGGAATCATCCGATAAAATCTCGGAATTTATCAATTTGCGTAAGAAGGTTGATGCAGGTGCTGAGGTTTTGCTTTCACAGTTGTTTTTTGATAATAAGTTTTTCTATGATTTTGTAGAGAATGCAAGAATTGCAGGAATTAATGTTCCGATAACTCCGGGTATTATGCCTGTTCTTAATGCAGGACAGATTAAGAGAATGGTGACAACCTGCGGTGCTTCGCTTCCGACACGTTTCGAGAGAATAATCGAGCGATACGGTGATAATAAGGAAGCTCTTTTTGATGCCGGAATGTATTATGCAATCAGTCAGATTATTGATTTGTTGGCTAACGGATCAGACGGAATTCATTTGTATACAATGAATAATCCGGTAGTAGCAAGAAGAATTTGCGATGCAATTAAGAACATTATCTGATTTACAGTTGTCTGTTAATGTTGATACAGTTATTTTCAAGGCAGTGCTTAATTATTTTAATTAACTGCATTTCAAATTCATAGCGAATCAGAAAATTATCAACATTTTTGTGGATATAAATCGTGTTCTGAAGAAATATTCGGTCAGAATCGATATAGCTTGTGTTGTCCGGATTATCTTCGCTTATATACTTTACGAAAATGTATTTATTAATGAACGGAAGATATACAGTGAATTCAGGTTTTAATATATTTGAATTCACCGTTATCTCGGTGTCTGCATAGTATTTTAAATCGTAGAATTTTATATAATTTATCAGTTGTCTGTCGATTTCAGTTGCTGACTTAGGAACAGTGTTAACAGTATGAGTTCCGTTAACAGATATAGATAATTCCTCGAATTTTATCTGATAGTCATGATAGAAAATGTACATTCCGTTTGTTATTTTTTTCCATAATCTGCGGATGGCTTTATTATGTTTTGCTTCAAAATCATCATCAATAGCTTGGATATCTTCAGTGTATTTTGAGCAGTATGATTTGATACAAGCCTCAGTCTCTTCAATATCATGCAAAACGCTGCTGTAATCCATGATGTTCAACTATCCTTTCATGCTTAATTCGATATGTAAAATTTATCATATATTATTCAGAGTGAGAAGAATATATATGATATTTTCGCGATTGTGTGGTAAAATCTCACGATAGTGCGTTTTTTTAAGGAGATGATTAATTTTGGAAGAAGAGCTTACCCAAGAACAGAAACAGTTTAATCGGATGACTAAGACTCCGATTTGTCCGCTCATTATGAAGTTAGCATTACCTACAACCATAAGTATGCTTGTTACATCCGTATACAACCTTGCAGATACTTTTTTTGTATCTCAGATTGATACCAGTGCTTCCGGTGCCGTAAGTGTTGTTTTCTCTCTTATGGCTATTATTCAGGCTATAGGATTTACTCTCGGTATGGGCGGAGGAAGTATTATTTCCAGAAGTCTCGGTGCCAAAAATCAGAAGAAGGCAAGTGAAGTATTCTCTACAGCTTTTTTCAGCGCTTTGGCATTAGGTGTAATTATTGCCGTTTTGGGAATTGCTTTTTCTGAACCTTTGATGAATTTCCTTGGTGCTGTACCGAGTGTTTTACCATATGCGCAGGCTTATTCAAAATATATTTTATTCGGTGCCCCGATTATGATGGGTTCCTATGTATTGAACAATGTATGGAGAGCGGAGGGAAAAGCTGTTTTCTCAATGATTGCTCTCGGTTTGGGAGGAATAATTAATATTTTCCTTGATCCTGTATTTATATATAAATTGGATTTGGGCATTTCCGGTGCGGCCATAGCTACACTTATAAGTCAGCTTGTATCCTTTATTTTATTGTTCATTCCGGTTTTGCAGCATAAGAATGTATCATCATTGGGCTTTAAATATTTTTCTCGCAACCTGAGTCTGAATGCCGATATTTGGCTTACCGGTTTACCGTCACTTTTGCGTCAGGGCTTATCCAGTATCTCGACTATTTTATTGAATAAGGTTGCAGGTGCTATAGCTGGTGCGGCAGCTTTGTCGGCAATGGGAATTTTTTCCAAGATTTTTATGATGATTTTCTGCGTCGGCCTCGGAATCGGACAGGGTTATCAGCCTGTTCTCGGTTATAATTACGGTGCACGTAAACTGAAGCGTGTGAGACAGGCGTTTATTTTTACTTTCGTTTTCAGTACCGGAATAATGGTTGCTTTCGGATTGGCATTGTATATCTTTGCACCTGACATTATGCCGTTGTTTATTTCCGATCCCGAAGTTATTGATATAGGAACCTATGCTCTTCGTTTTGAAGCTTTGGTTATGCCTTTGTTGCCTATTAATGTTATGTGTAATATGACATTTCAGTCACTCGGACACAGATTTAAGGCTTCGTTCTTATCGTGCTTGCGTCAGGGATTGTTCTTTATACCATGTATTTATGTTCTCAGTAATTTCTGGGGGATTCGCGGAATTGAAGCAGTTCAGCCAATCAGTGATATATTGACCTTCATTGTAAGTATACCGTTTGCAATTGTCTTTTTGAGAAAACTGAGCAAGGAAACAGAAGCCTGATATATCATTTCAATTGTGTTCTGTTTTGTTACGATAACATGCCAATTATAATGAGCAGATAAGGATTTCTTAAATTTAATGTATAATTTATTCGTATTTATATGATTAAAGGAGATAATTTAATGCGAATAAAATACAGAGTTTTGTCTGCGTTTGTTACGGTACTTATTGCTGTTACCGTAATCTTTCCGGGACAATTGATATTTGCCGATATTGAGACAAATGCCAAAATAGTAAACGTGAATGAGTATGTTAATCTTCGTAAAGAGGCAACGACGAAATCTGATGTTGTTGCTACTTTGCCGGTCTCATCTCGCGTATATATTATCGAAAATGTTGACGCCCAAGCAAGTGATACTTCAGGTTACAGTGTTTGGTGTCATATAAAAGCAGAGAAGGGCGGAACCCTTTATGAGGGATATGTAGCTTCTCACTTTGTTCAAAAAGATGCTCCGACCAGTACACCGAGTGCTGATTCAGCTTTTGAGAATTCTATCTCAACTTTTCCGGAATCATATAAGGTGTATTTACGTAATTTGCATGAATCACATCCGAACTGGGTGTTCATTCCTGTAAAAGCAAATGCCTCATGGAATGATGTTTTGGATAAGGAAGCAAAGAACGGAGTATCCTTGGTTCAGGATAATGTGGATTCTTCTTGGATATCACAGTCTTTTCCGGGCGTAGTTGATTCTCCGAACTGGGTAAATGCTTCAAGAGCAATTATAGCTTACTATCTTGATCCGCGTAATCTTCTCTCTGATTCAGCTGTATTTCAATTTCTTGATTTGAGAAGTCAAGCGGTAGAAATTCAGGACGAAAGCATTAATAAGGTTCTGAACGGAACTTTTATGTCACTCCCTGCAAAGGCTGAGTATGAAGATAAGGATTACGAATATTCTGCTATATTCAAAATGGCAGCAAAGGCTTCGAATATCAATCCGATTTTCCTCGCAAGTCATGCAATTCAGGAATGCGGAACCCGCGGAAGCACATCTTCCAACGGAACAGGCGGTGTTTATAACTTCTTTAATATAGGAGCTTATTCGGATGTAATAGATGCAGCAAGAGTGGGACTTGATTTTGCTGCTAACGGACTTGATCCGGTATTTAATGAGAAGTATTTATTACCTTGGGATACTCAGGGAGCTTCTATTATTGGCGGTTCGATGTGGATTAATGATAACTATATTTCAGCGGGACAGTATACTCTTTACTATATGCGATTTAATGTTGCTGCAGAGAGACAACACGGTCTTTGTGTTCACCAGTATATGACTGCACTTCAGTCTGCAACATCCGAGGCGGGAAGAATGTGTAATTCATATAAGGCTTCAGGACTTATTGATTCTGCTCTTACATTCTATATACCTGTATATGAGAATATGCCTGAGGTTGCTTGTGAACTTCCGACAAGTACAACAAAGTATGACAGCTTTATTTATCGTACTTACAACGTTCTCTTATCAAGAGATCCGAGCTCAACAGAGATGGCTGACAGCAGAGGAATTCTTGCCGATTGTTCAGTAGGAAGATATATTGCTTCAATTATCTATTCTGTTGATTTTAAAGAATTAGGTTTGTCCGATGAAGCATTTGTTGATCTTATGTATGAATTCCTTTTGAATCGTAAGGCTGATGATGCAGGTAAGCAGTATTGTTTGGAGTTACTGGATAATTACTGCTCACGTAAAGCAATTCTCGCACTTCTTGTTAACAGCAGCGAAGCTAAGAATTATCTCGGTTTGTACAGTGTAAATCTTGCTGAATATAAGAGCGATGACATTGTTGATAAGCATCAGGATTTGATACCGTTAGTACAGTCACTTTATGAAGGCTTCCTTGGTCGTAAGGCTGAATATGACGGAATGGTTAACTGGATTTCAGTACTTGCCAACGGCGACAAGAGCGGACCTCAGGCAGCAGCAGCTTTTGCTACATCCAAGGAATTTATAAACATGGATGTAACTAACGGAGATTTTGTATCGCTGTTGTACAGAATATGCTTTAATCGTGAAGCTGATAGTGAAGGCTTTGCATATTGGGTAGGTTTACTTGAGAATCATTATTCAAGAGAATATGTAATTCAAGGCTTTGTTAATTCTCCTGAGTACTGTGCTATCTTTGCAGGCTACGGTATATCGACAGCGCCGTATGAAGCAAAAACAATTTATTCTTTAATCCCTGATGAAGAGAAAATCGGAAACTTTGTTAACAGATTGTATGAGCTTGCTCTCGGACGTCAGGCTGATGAAGAAGGCTTCAACGGTTGGAAGGACGCTCTTGTTAATCAGACAAGTACCGGTTACGATGTTGCACACGGCTTCATATTCAGTCCTGAAATGAAGCAACAGTATTTAACTAACGAGGAATTCATTACGAGAATGTACAAGATATTCCTCGACAGAGAACCTGATGCAGAAGGCTTTGCAGGCTGGGTATCTAAGCTTGAGAACGGTGAATCACTCGAAACAATATTTGAAGGATTTGTTTATTCACCGGAATTTGTTCAGAGCTGTGTAGATGCCGGCTTCTATCCTTACAGCGGATATGTAGTAAGCTTCTGATATAAATAAAGAATTCTCACAAAATCGTTCATAAGAAAGGCTGCCTCAATAAGAATATTGGGGTGGCCTTGATTATTGTTTGGTTTTTAACGGATTTGCTGTTACATCAACATGTTATTTCAATATTATGTGTTGTTGCGCAAGTATTGTCGGTTCGCATAAAATGTACTGTTTGAAAGAAACAGAAGGTTTTGATATAAGAGACTATAAGGTAACATAGAGAATATGTTACCGACAAATAGATTTGGAGTAATAATATCTGATGATTTTCCTTTGTATTTTATGAAGATATCTTGCGGACTTGTAGCCTCTATTCACAAATTCCCGTGAAATTGCAATATTTTCTGAATTCCGTGCTCGATTCTCGGGAATTCGACAATTTATATTACAAAATT